>DATGVV010000611.1:0-5625 GCA_035299885.1 Chloroflexota bacterium
AGCCCCACCAGCACGTAGAAGGCCAGCAGGAGCAGCAAGCCGCCGGCCGCAACGCCCATTACCCAGTAGTTGAGTGGCCATAGCAGCTCGGCCATAGACAAGCCGGCGGCGACCGCGTAAAGGTACGTCTTCAGGTCGCCATCCCGGTCCAGGGTCAGAAGTCGCAGGGCGAGCGCCCCACTCACCGCGGCAATTAGCGGCGCGGAAATGACGGTGCGCTCTTTCACCTCGTAGATGAGCAGGTAGTAGCCCAAGGCCAGGGCGTAAGCCGAAAGCGTCAGCAGCAGCCGCGCTGACTGTGCGGCCAGATCCTCCTGGGGTTGGACCAACAGGTACTCGGCGTAGATGAGCCCGTAGAGCAGCGCTCCAGGGCCGAACACGCCGATAAGCCGGAACGGCCCCGCCCCGAGCTCGTGAGCCACTGAAGGCGCCGCCAGCGCCAGTGCCGCCGGCAGGATCAGCCGCACGCCGGAAAAGCCGTAGTCTGGGTGCGCGTGCAGCAAATAGGGCACGGCCACGCAGGCAAGCACGGCTAAGGCCAGCCCATAGACCGGCAGCACGGCCACGCTGAGCGTGAGCGAAAGCCCCAGCGCCATAGTGAACACCAGCGCCAGGACAAGCAGGCGCTGCCGCGGGATCATGCGGCGCCTTCGGCCACCACGATCAAGGCTGGCGATGTGATCTCGTAGGACTCCAGGTCGTAGCTGCCGTAGACGGCCATCGGCTCCAGCCCGGCCTGGCGCATCAGCAGCTGCAGCTCGTAGCGGTAGGTGTAACGAAAGTCGAGCGTGGTGACGAGCCGCTCCACGCTGCTGCCCTTGACCTCGTCGTAAAAGTAGGTGACATGCTCGATCTGCTCCACGGTATCTACATCGCGGGCGCTGAGCTTGGTCACCCAGGACTGATGGGCGGGATCCCACTTGGTGAACTCGTGGATGAGCTTGGCCTCGAGGTCGTGCAGACTGACGCTGTAGGGATTGATGGTGGAGACTACGGCTCGCCCGCCCGGAGCCAGGTGGCGCGCGATTCGCTGCAGGGCCGCTTCCTGATCGCGCACCTCGAGCAGGTGCATGAACGAGTTGAGGGTCACCGCCACGAGGGCAAAGTGGCGGCTCAGGTCGAAGCTCCGCATGTCGCCCTGGACCAGCTCGACCTGCTGGCGACCTTTCCTTCTGGCGAGGGCCAGCATGGCCTCTGAGCTGTCCAGGCCGACGGCTTCGTAGCCCTCGGCAACCATGGCCAGGGCGACGCGCCCGGTGCCGCAGGCGAGATCAAGAAAGGGGCCACCGGTACGTCTCAGCAGCTGCAGGTAGAAGTCGAGATCGGTGGTGTAGTCCTCGTACTCCAGCTCGTAGTAGCGCACCAGGGCGTCGTACCCCGCGGGCGGCGTGTCGCTCAAGCTGTGGCTGCCGCGGTGGACTCCTGGAACTCGCGTTTGGCCTTGTCCAGTAGCGCGGGCTCGGCCAGCAGGTCGATGGCGGTAAAGGCCATGGCTTTGGCCGCCTCGAACGTCGCCTGAAATGCCCGATCCGTGGCCGCCGCGGCGGTGAACTCGCGCGTGTGATTGGGCACGTGATCGACGATCTTGAACATCGGCTGGATGGCCGGCACGCGCCAGCTCACGTTCCCCATATCGGTCGAGCCAAAGCCTCGATCGGATTCCATAGGGCAATCCACGCCCAGCCGCAGCATGGCATTGGAGTACAGCTCCGCCAGGGTGGGATTGCTGTTGATGGTCTCGTAGCGCGGCGACACACGCCGCCATTCCCAGGTGCAGCCGGTAGCTATCGCGCCCGCCTCGAAACAGTTGCGTACCTTCTCGATCAGCTCGTCGAGGTCGTCGTTCTCGGTGGCGCGGATGATGAAACTGCCGCTGGTGTGCTCGGGCACGATGTTGGGTGCGTCGCCCCCGTGGCGGATGATGCCGTGGATGCGCGACGACGAGCGGATGTGCTGGCGCAGGGCGTCGATGTGGTTGAAGCTGAGGATGAGGGCGTTGAGGGCGTTCACGCCCTTCTCGGGCGAGCCGGCGGCGTGGGCGGCCTTGCCATGGAAGTCCACGTCGTAGTGCTCGCAGGCTAGAGCCTGGGTCTTGACCACACTGTGTGCGGTGGGATGGACCAGCAGGGCGGCGTCGATGCCGTCCAGGGCGCCCTTGTCGGCCATCAGCTGCTTGCCGCCGCCGCCTTCTTCGGCCGGCGTGCCCAACACCAGCACCCGGCCGTTGACCTTGCCGAGGACCGCCTGCAGGCCGATGGCAGCGGCAAGTGGCGCGATGGCCATCAGGTTGTGGCCGCAGGCATGGCCGATCTCGGGCAGGGCGTCGTACTCGGCCAGGAAAGCAACCGTTGGGCCGTCGTTGGAGCTGGGCAGCGCCGCCTTCCAGGCGGTGGGCAGATCGCAGATGCCGGCGGCGACTTCCCAGCCCAGCTTGTGACAAGCTTCCAGCAGCCAGGCAACGGATTGCCGCTCCTCGAAAGCAAGCTCGGGATGCTCGTGGATCCGGCGGCTGAGGGCCACCAGCACCTCCCGATGGCGGTCGATTGCTTCGGCGGCAAGCTGCTTCAGCTCGTCGTTCATGGTGCCGAGTCTAGCGGGAATTGAGAATTGGGAATTGGGAGAATAAGGCCGTTGAGGCGAACGGGACGGCTGTGGCCGGCAGCAGTGATTGCTGTCCTGGCCTGGCCGGCCATCCACTGGCTGTTCTGGCCCGGCTACCTCTCAACGTACGACGGCATCTACCACCTAACCCGGATGGTCGAAGTTGACACCCTCGTCCGGCAGGGCATCCTGTACCCACGCTGGTTCGCCGATTTCGGGCAGGGGCACGGCTACCCGATCTTCACCTTCTTCCCGCCCTTCGGCTATCTGCTGACGGAGCTGCCGGCGCTGCTGCTCGGCGATCTGCCGCTGGCCATCCAGGTGTCGATGGCGGCCAGCATGCTGGTATCGGGTTGGGGCATGTACTTGCTCGCGCGCGAGCTCGCAGCCGGACGGCTCGCGGCGGTGGCGGTGGCCGCGTTTTATGTCTACTTCCCCTACCACGTCCAGGACGTCTACACGCGCGGCGGCATGCCCGAGCTGTGGGCCATGGCGTGGCTGCCGTGGTTGGTGTGGGCGCAGATCCGCGCCACGCGCAATCCTAGCGTGATGGGCATCGCCATCGCGGGGCTGCTCGGGGCAATCCAGATCGGCACGCACAACATCCTGGCGGTGTTCATCCTGCCGGCCTCGCTGGCGATGAGCCTGGCCTTCGCGCCTCTAAAAGGGCGCTTCGTGCTGGCCTCCCTGGCCTGCAGCGGCCTGGGCGTGCTGCTGGCCACCGGCTACTGGCTGCCGGCCATCGCCGAGGCGCCGCTCACCCGAGTTCGGCAGCTCGCCGGCGATTGGCTGCCCAACCACACTTTCGAGATCAGCCAGCTGGTCGACTGGCGATTTTTTACGCCATACGGTGACCAGACTTACAAGCTCACGGCGCTCGAAGCGGCCGTGGTGGTCCTCTTGCTTGCTCTGCTGCTGTGGCGCGGCGCGAAGGCACGGCGGCGTCTGCCGGAGATAGGCCTGGTTGGGCTGATGCTGGCCCTGCTGTTCCTGCTCACGCGCTGGTCGGTGCCCTTCTGGCTCAACGTGCCGCTGATGGGCTGCCTCCAATTCCCGTGGCGACTGCTGATCCTGGTCGGCTTCGTCGCGGCCGTGATGCTGGTGCTGGCGGGCAGCTGGCACCGCTGGGCGTGGACAGCCTTGGCGGCACTGGCCGTGGTGACCGCGGTGTCCTCGCTGGGCCAGGTGCCGGACTCGCGCTTCGCCCCAGCCGGTCCCTTTGACGCGCGCACGCTCGAGAGGCAGGAATACGGCAGCGCGCTGGACGGGGTGGCGATCGAGAGCGAATACCAGCCACGGACCTCGAGTCCTGATCTTGTGAAGGCCTCGCAGGGCAAGCGACTACCCGGCGACGATACGTCCGCACCGCCGCTAACGATCCAGGAGCTGGCGATCCGGCCCGACGGAATCCGGGCAGCGGTGACTGCTTCAGAGCCAACCCGGCTGCGATTGCAGGCGCTGTACTTTCCCGGCTGGCAGGCGCGCCTGGATGCCAGCGCATGGCCAATCCGGCCCGCGACGCCCGCCGGGCTGATCGAGGCTGACGTGCCGCCGGGCAACCACACGCTGGAGGTGGCTTACAGGGGCACTGGCGTAGAACTGGCAGGTGGGCTGATCTCCGGCTTTACGGTGCTTGTCTTGGCCGCCTGGCTGCTGCGGCGCCGGCCGCTGGCGCTGGCGGCGGCGGTGCTTGTTGTCGCCGGAGTGTCGGCGCTGTTGTGGCGGCCGCCGGTGCCTCACACAGCAATCCTGCAAACGGGCTCGCAGCTCTCAGCGGACCAGACAGTTGTTGGCATGAGCAGTCCGCGTGCGACTACGCGCGGGATCGAGCTGGATTTGTTTTGGCTCTACCATGCGCCTCGCGAGGCGCCCTTCGACTTCGTGCTCCGGAACGCCGCGGACGAGGAAGTGCGGCGCACGCCGGCCAGCCAGGCCACGACGATGCCCTACGAGTACGTGGCGGCCAATGAGCTGCTGCGGCGCCACTACACACTGACAGGATCGCTGGGGCTGCCCGGAGGCAGCTATATGGTGTCGCTGGAGGCGCCGGGGACGGCAGCGCCGCTTGGCGCCGTGGTGCTCTCCGGCGGAGAGCAGGCGGCCCACCAGGTCAACGTGCCGTTCCAGGACGGGGCAACGTTGGCGAGCTACTCGGTGCATCGTGTTAAGAAGCAACCGGGGCTGAGCTTTGACGATTTGTCTGGCCGCGCTGACGGCACGGCCTACCCCGGCGATTTCCTACTCGTGAGGCTCCTGTGGCACAGCCAGCACGCCATCGATCAGAACTACGTCACGTTCGTACATTTGCTGGATGCCAGCGGCAAGTCCTGGGCTTCGCACGACAACCAGCCGAACGCCACGTTGCAGGCCACCGGCAGCTGGGTGCCCGGCCAGAACGTGCCCGACCAGTTTTTGCTTCGCTTACCGGAGGAGATGCCCCCCGGGGTCTATCGATTGGAAGCAGGGCTGTACCACATCGGCGAGCGCGGTTACCAGTTCTTGCCTCTGGCGAACGGCGGAAACTCGGTGCTTTTTGGGTCGGTGAAGGTTCGGCCGCGGACCCCGGCTCCGTCTGCTTCGCCTATTGCTCGGTGGAGCGAAGGCATAGCGCTGCTTGGGTGGCGGCAAGGCCCGGACCTGGCGTTGACGTTCGACTGGGCCGCCGCAGGTGAGCCGCCGCGGGACTACACGCTCTTCGTACACCTCTCGGATGGCTCGGCTAAGGTGGTGACTCAAGCTGACAGCTCGCCGCAAGGCGGCGCGTTCCCGACCAGCGTGTGGGAGGCGGGCGATCGGGTTTCGGATACACACGTCGTGAGGGGCGCGCCGGCGGGTCAGTGGCGGCTCTCGATTGGCTGGTATGACGCGGCGACTGGTCAGCGGCTGCCCCTGGCTAGCGGTGGCGACGAGCTCGACCTAGGTGACATTCAGGTGCCTGGGGCTGCCGTGTCATCCTGAGGCGGCAGGCCTCACGATGACATGCGAGGCGCTGCCGGAGAGGGAATGAGTTGCGGCAGACGCAGG
>DATGVV010000612.1:0-1545 GCA_035299885.1 Chloroflexota bacterium
CTAGCTAGCCCCTATAAACCCCTATTCCAGATGCTCCTGCACGTACTCCAGGGCATCGTTCACGGTGTGAATCTTCTCGGCGTCTTCATCCGAGATCTCCAGGTTGAATTCCTCTTCCAGGGACATGATCAGCTCGACCAAATCCAGCGAGTCGGCATTGAGGTCCTCGACGAACGACGCCTGCGGCGTCACGTCAGCCTCATCGACTCCGAGCTGCTCGACGATGATTTTCTTCATCCGGTCGTAGACGTCTGTCGCCATCAGTTCACCTCCTTTACCGTCAGGACAGCACCCAGCACGCCGTTCACGAATTTGGGGGACGTGTCGCTGCCTAGCAGCCGAGCCAGTTCGATGGCCTCATTGATGGCCACCTTGGCCGGCACCGAATTATCTTCGAACATCAGCTCGTAGATTGCAAGCCTCAAAACGTTTTTGTCAACGTGCGCAATCTGCTCCAAAGGCCACTGCGGCGCGGCGGCAGCGATGCGCGCGTCGATGTCCTCCTTATGATGCAACACGCCCGCCACCAGCCGGCGCGCGAACTCCTTGTTCTCGGCACTGACGTTGACCTCCGCCAGCCGGTCTTCAATCACTTCCTCGGACCGCCGGTCCTGGAAGTCCAGCTCGAACAGGGCCTGAACGGCCGCCAAGCGTGCTTTCCGCCGTGGCGTCATGCCGCACGATCCACATACGTCGTATCAGCCTCACCGTTCAGGAACACGGGGTCGCTGAGCACCCGTAGGTGGAAGGGGATGCTGGTCTTGATGCCGCCGATAGTGAGCTCTTCCAGCGCGCGGCGCATTCGGGCGTTGGCCTCCGCACGATCAAGGCCATGAGCAATGACCTTGGCCACCAGCGAATCGTAGAACGGCGGGACGTGGTAGCCCTGGTATAGGTGGCTGTCCACGCGTATGCCCGGGCCGCCCGGCAGGATCAGCTCCTTCACCTCGCCGGCTTGCGGAGCGAAGTCTCGCTCGGAATCCTCGGCGTTGATGCGGCACTCGATGGCATGGCCGCGCGGCCGCAGGTCGGCCTGCTTGAGGTTCAGCTTCTCGCCCGCGGCGACAGCCAGCTGCAGCTTCACCAGGTCGACGTCGTACACCACCTCGGTGACCGGATGCTCGACCTGGATGCGGGTATTGATCTCCATGAAGTAGAAACGGCCCTTGCCGTCCACCAGGAACTCCATCGTGCCGGCGTTGGTGTAGCCCACTTTGGCCGCGGCCTTGGCGGCCAGCGTGCCCATTTTCTGGCGCAGCTCGGCTGACACCGCCGGCGAGGGCGACTCCTCCACCAGCTTCTGGTGCCGGCGCTGGATCGAGCAGTCGCGCTCCCCCAGGTGAAAGGCATTGCCGTGCTGGTCGACCAGCACCTGGATCTCCACATGCCGCGCTTGCTCCAGGTAGCGCTCGAGGTACAGCTCGCCGCTGCCGAAGGCGCTCTCGGCCTCCGCTTGGGCCGTCGGATAAACGCGCGCCAAATCCTCGGCGCTGCGCACCACGCGCAGCCCGCGTCCTCCACCGCCCGCCGCCGCCTTGACCATCA
>DATGVV010000613.1:0-1628 GCA_035299885.1 Chloroflexota bacterium
TGCGAGCTGGCCGCGATGGGATACCAGTAGCGCCGCAGCAGCTCGCCCATCGGCGTGCCTGGCCCGACGGCCGTGAGTGTTTGGTTTTCTTCAGCTGTCAGCACCGGCGGCTCCTAAGGCGGGGTTGGGCGGCATTATAGCCGCGCGGCATCGCTACTTCCGGTATCCTTCTGACCGGCCACGGCGCGGCAAACGCAACGACAGGAGGAACACCGATGGGGCAGGCAGATCCCGCCAGGACCAATCAGTTGGAGATGGTGCAGCAAGCGATTGAGCAGCGGCGTCGCGACGTCGAAGGGCGAGTGATCGTGGTGACCGGCGGCGCGCGGGGTCTCGGCGGGTCGATGGCGGAGGGCTTCTTGAAGGCCGGCGCCAAAGTCGTCGCCGCCGACAAGACCTGGGCCGGATCGGATCAGCTTCGTGAGCAATTGGAGTCATCCGGACGAGGCATGGCGGTCGAGATGGACATCACCGACGACGCCCAGCTCGATTCTGCCTATGCCGCCGTGATCCAGCGCTTCGGCACGACGGACGTGCTGGTGAACAACGCCGCGCTGGTGTCGGAGACGCTGTTTGCTCCCCTGGGCCACGTCAAGACGCTGGATACCAAGGACAGCGACTGGGAGGCGATGTTCAAAGTCAATGTGTTTGGCACTGTCAAGGTCATCCGGCGCTTCATTCAGCCCATGCTGGAGAAGAAACGCGGCAGCATCGTCAACGTCGTGAGCAGCGGCGTGCTGCCGGTATCGATCGGCGGCGCCTGGTACGGCTTGCGCCCGGGCACCGTGGAAATGCCATATCAGGCCACCAAGGCCGCCGTCATGGCGCTGACCTTCTACTTGGGCGAAGAGGTCTGGGGCGAAGGAGTAGCCCTCAACGCCATCATGCCCGGCCATACCCGCGCGTCCTGGTTCGACGCCACCGCCCGCGCCTACCAGGAGAAGGGCCAGGTGTATTTCATGCGGCCCGTCGTGCCGGAGCACGTGCTGCCGATCATGCTGTTCCTGGCTTCACAGGATGGGCAAGGCGTCACCGGCCGCCTGTACAACGTGACCGAGTGGAACTTCGACCACGGCTACGGCAAGTACGCCGCCTGGCACGACCACTCCTTCCCGCCGGACATCGAGGAGAGGTACCGCCAGGTCGAGGAGGCCATGCCCAAGTACGGCCGCTCCGGCCTATCCCAGACACCGTTTGATGCTGGCCGGGTGCTGTTCGGCGCGGCCATGACCAAGCTGGCGGCCGAGCAGGGCAGGACCAGCGGCTGAGCATGCAGGCAGCACCGGGAGAGCTCGCGGGGCGGGTGGTCGTCGTCACTGGCGCCGCCCGCGGCATGGGCGCCGCCACGGCCAGGGCGCTGCTGGGAGCAGGGGCGCGACTGGTGGCGCTGGACTTGTCGTGGGGCCGGATCGATGACTTCTGGTCAGAGGCGGGCGCCTTTCGGGAAGAGCTCCAGCGGGACGCCGATCAGGTGCTGGTGCTCGAAGGCGACGTCAGCAGCGATGAAGCAATGGACGCCGCCTACAAAGCCACCATCGAGCGCTTCGGAACCGTCGACTCGCTGATCAACAACGCCGCCTTACTGCAGAACCACCTGTTCCCGCCGTCTGGTCGCATGAACGTGCTCG
>DATGVV010000614.1:0-2212 GCA_035299885.1 Chloroflexota bacterium
GCGCACGCAGAGTGGGGTGGGACGCCAGCGGTGCTCGGCAATTCCGGCGCACCTTGTACGATTTCCCAGGTGACCAGCAGACCCGCCGCGGCGCAGCACCTGCGCGACCTCGCGCGGCTGCGCCGCGTCCGCGACCGGATCGACCGGGAGTACGCGCAGCCGCTGAACGTCGAGGCGCTCGCCCGCCCAGAATGGTCGAGCGTGCCCTGGAGCTGCCCGTCGCTGAGGCAGAGCCGCCTCCTGGCCGCTTCGCCTTACCTGGCTCAGCCTTCACTGCTCCGGTGCGCGCGTGACGGCCGCCGCCGCACCTGCGGGCAGCGTCTCGACCGACCTCAAGCAAGTCCTCAAGCGACTGAAACTGGGCGGGCTGTTGCCCATCTTGCCCGACCGCCTGGCCTTGGCCAAGCAGCGACAGATGGATTACGGCTCCTTCCTGGAACTGGTCCTTTCGGACGAGATCTCCCGCCGTGAGCAGGGCAACCTGGAGCGGCGGCTGCGCGCGGCTGGGTTCGAGGAAGTGTCTCGCTCGAGCAATGGGATGACACCGCCAACGTCCAGTACGACCGTCAACTCCTCCAAGAGTTGTTCGGTCTGCACTTCCTGGAGCGCCATGAACACGTCCTCATGGTCGGGCCCGTCGGTGTTGGCAAGAGCTTCTTGGTCAGTGCTCTCGGCCATGCGGCTTGTCGGGCCGGCTACTCGGTGCTGTTCGTTCGTGCCGACACCATGCTCAAGACCCTGGCCGCAGCGCGAGCTGACTACACCTTCGACCACGACATGCGCCGCTTTGTAGCGCCAGACGTCCTGGCGATCGACGACTTCGGCCTGCACAAGCTCACTGCTCAGCACTCGTCCGACCTGTACGACGTGATCATCGGCCGGCACCGCCACTCCAGCTTGCTGATGACTTCGAATCGCGACATCGCCGAGTGGGTCGCCCTGTTCGACGACCCCATCCTGGCCAACTCGGCCCTGGACCGGCTGGCTCATCGCAGTCACCAGCTGGTTATCGAGGGTGAGTCCTACCGCAAACGGACCTCACCCCACGCTCTCAGGCTTGCCCAATGACCTGACCTTGCCGTACAACTAGAGCAGCCAGGGGTGGCTCAATGCTTTTGGAAACGCCTGGCTCAATGCTTCTGGAAAACGACAAGTTGGCTGGCGAGCCAGGATTCGAACCCAAGCCTCGCAGCCTTATTGGCCGAGGTAAGCGGTAACAAGCATAGTTGCTGAGCGTGAAAGGGCGGTCTGGCCGGCTCCAGGCCACCCCACGCTCAAGAATCTGATTACCAATTTCTTACCATCGGAGCGGCGGAGCCGTCGAGCGGGCTGACTAGCTTCAGCACGTCTTGTGACTGCGCATGATGAACACCGCGGGGCTGAAACAGCGCAACACTACTGCACATAGGTGCACCCATTTGAACGTGCAACGCGGCCAGAACAAAGCGGGCGGTAATCCGGCGGAAAGTGGTTGAGCAGAGATTTCAGTGCGGAATTCAGTGCGAAGAGTCGCCGTCGGCATCGCGGATGCTCTCATTAGCTCGGCATCCAGGAGTTCACGGTCGAGCCCGTGAACCGCCCCGGGTTTTGTAGAGACGGTATTATTGCGAAACTGCCAGCCCGACAGCTGGCCGATCGTAATAGATTGTCTCAAACTCGGCAGGCGGCATCCATCCTTGGATGTTCCCGCTTGCTCGGCGAGCCATGGGTAAGCCTCAGTCACCGAGACCTGCCCTTCCTGACGAGTTCGCGCCTGTCGGTGTGACATCCAGCGCCGCCAGGTGTTCCCGCTCCCGCGCGGCACGCATCTCGTTGAGCAGGCACTCGTCATCGCACAAGGTGGCACTGATCTCTTTTGCCTGAAGTCGTTTCGCCAAGCCGCCGATGACGCGTTGATCAAGAGACGAGACCACCAGGATTTTGCAGCTCATGACCGCAGATCCCGCGCAGCTCGTGTCCGAGTGTCTCGGCGTCCCTGACCGGCAGGTCCGGGGCGAGAAATGATCAGGGTTGGCGGGCGCCGCGCCGTCACGACGAGCTACAGCGCCTCTGCCCCGTCTCGGGCATGCTCCACGGCCATACCCGCCAGATGACCGAGTTCCATGATGTGCTGCCGCATCGCCTGGCCAGGGTCGGCCATGAGGACGTAAGGCTGATTCAGGCACGATGGTCGCCGCCCGCTGGTGCTTCGGTCCTCCACATCCCGCACGCC
>DATGVV010000615.1:0-2847 GCA_035299885.1 Chloroflexota bacterium
GCAGGTAGGAATAGAAGGCCACCAACTCGCCGATGGTGAGATGGCCACCCATCACCAGAACGCCGCTGAGCCACAGCATCACCAGCGTGCTGCCATTGGACAGCAGATCCAAGAAGGGGGCGTTGACGGCCATCTCCCGAGCGGCGGCCAGGTAGTCGCCATACAGTCGATCGTTCGCCTCCGTGAAGCGCTCGATCTCCTCGCGCTCGCGGCCAAAGGCTTTGACCACGCGCACGCCGGCCACGTTCTCCTGGATGAGCCCGGCCACGCGTGCAACCTGGTCCTGCACTGTCCGATACATCGGCCGGATGCGGCGGCTGAACTGATTGGTGCGCCACACCAGCGCCGGCAACACCGCCAGCGACAGCACGGCCAGCATCCAGTTCATGCGCAGCAGCGCCACAGTGACGCCCACCAGCAAAAGCGTTAGGTTGAAGATCTGCAGCACGCCGCGGCCGGTGAAGTTGCGCAGCGCCTCCACGTCAGCCGTGGCGCGGGCCATGAGCTCGCCAGTTTGGGCCTGATCGTGGAAGCTGAAGGACAGACCTTGCACGTGGCGGTACAGTGCCTTGCGAAGGCCGTAGCTCACGCCTTGCGCAGCGGCCTCCCCCATATAGCCTTGGCCGAACGCGGCCATGCCTCGCATAAAGCTGAACAGCAGGATGAAGCCGCCGTAACGGATGAGCTCGTTGACGTCGTGGCGGATGATGCCGGCGTCTACCGCCGCGCCAATTAGCGCCGGGACGACCAGCGTGCTGCCGGCATTGAAGATCACACACAGATAGGCGGTGAGCACCAAGCGCAGGTAAGGCCGGAAGAAAGAGCGCAGGCGCAGCAGCGTGCTCATGTTCCATGTCCCGCGTACAGCTCGAAAAATCGCTCGATCCGCGTCGCCTGCCGGCGCAGCCGATCGGCGCTCAGCCGCAGCTCTTCACGGCCGGCCTCGGTTAGCTGGTAGTAGCGGCGAGCCGGCCCGGTTTCGGCGATGTCCCAGGTCGACTCGATGAAACCGGCCGCTTCCATGTCGCGCAGCAGGCGATACAGCGCGCCCGGATCGGCTGCTCTCTGGTAGCCGAACTCGTCCTGCAGCCGCTGCCGAATCTCGTAGCCGTAGGACCGGCCCTGGCTCAGGATCAGCAAGATGAACGCGCGCGCGCCGCGGCCAAACTGGACCGCCTCGCGCGGGGCGGCCACTAGAGACAATTCACACCTATGTGTGAATTGTAACCGATGGACGTCTGATACGTTGGAAGGAGGTGAAAGCGGCAGCGAAACCACTCCCCCAGAAGCGGCCCCTGCCAGTGTCCTGGATCGCCGTTGCCATCGGGGCCGTGCTGCTGATCGCCATCGCCGGGAGCATCTTCGCCATCCGGCGCAGCTCGCAGCCAAAGCTCGCTGGCGGCGTCTTCACCGACATGCCCCAGGCGCCCGACTTCTCGCTGCGAGACCAGAATGGCCAGACGATTGCCATGAGCCAGCTCAGCGGTAAGGTCGTGGCGCTGACGTTCCTGTACACCCACTGCCCCGACGTCTGCCCGCTCATCGCCAGCAACCTGGCCGCCGCCGATCAGCGCCTGGGAGCCGACGCCGCCAACCTGGAGATCGTGTCAGTGAGCGTCGACCCCACCGGCGACACCCTGCCGGCAGTCAAGAAATTCACCGAGGATCGGAACCTGGCCGATAAGCCCAACTGGCACTACCTGATGGGCTCGCCCGGCCAGCTCCAACCCGTCTGGGAGTCGTACCACGTTGGCGCGAACACCAACACCGGCGGCGCAATCGAGGGCGTGGACCACTCGGCCATGGTGTACCTCACCGACCGTAACGGCCGCCTGCGCGTCATCCTGCCGGCGAACTTCACCGTCGCGGACTTTGTCCAGGACGTGCGCGCCCTGCAGAGCGCCTAAGTCTGAGGGTTTTTAAGCTACTTGAAAATCTGGGGTGGGTCAGGACGCGTGCTTATGCCAGCAGCTGGACAGGAAATCCTTGGGCTTGCGCCGAACGGGCGAGCTGGCCGTCGATCGTCCAGACATCACAACTCAGCCGCAAAGCCAGGGTGACGTAGGCACAATCGCTGGCGTGCTTGCGCCGGAGCGCACGGGCGATAGAAGCTATCTGCAGCCCGTCGGCGAGGAAATCGAAGGAGTGCAGGCTGATGCCTACGGCCTGGATATTTGCCCACGCGTGGGGAACGTCAGCCGGGTCGAAGGTTCCCTCCCAGACGAGTCGAGAAAGGACATTTGCGATCTCGTAGGGCAGTATCCCCGGTGCGTGAAGGTCCTCACCGGCCGAGGACCAGGCTCGAAACTTGGCCGCCACTATGGCCTGCCTCGGGTCTGCAGTGATGAGCGCGACCGGAAGGCAGGCGTCGACAACGGCAGCCAAGCTCAGCCCGCGGATTTACCGCCGAGGTCCTCGCGCGCCTCGTTCACGAGCTGCACAGCGTCGGCTGGTGGCCGACCCTTTGCCAGTGCAATCAGCCGGTCAAGCGCCGCCAATCGGAGGTCCGCACCGGGTGGCGCTGCTGGCTGCGTGCCGAGGCTCGCGTGAAGAAGCACGCGGGCCAGAGTACCGGGGCGCATCCCCAGCCCTCGAGCTTCGTCCTCCAAGCGCTCGTAATCGGGCGGGTCAAGCCTGATGGTGACTGGTTTGGTCATAAGCCTAGTGTACACAAACGCTGCGTTTCGCAGCATTCGCAGCGTTCCGCAACTCTTGCCGGCTTATTGCTTAACTTGAGTGGTCAAGGTCGCTGGAGCATCACAAAGGACGCGCCGCCACGCGTTGGGATACGCCTGTCCGCCTGCGGCAGCACGTACATGCCGGCGATGACGCGATCCTCCGCGGTTA
>DATGVV010000616.1:0-3598 GCA_035299885.1 Chloroflexota bacterium
CGCCACTCGCGAGGGGTTATCGGCGGCGACCAGGGCGGGCTTCCCGTTGGCCAGCACCGTGCGGCGATCCATGGAGAGCTGGTGGAGCGGCGCAATCCCTGGCTGGACCTGGTAGGGTCGCAGCCCCACGAAGAGGCTCAGCTGGCGAGCTGGACCCTCATTCTTGAGCAGCACGCGCCATTGAGCCGCGCCCGCCGTCTGCCACAGCTGGGTGGCCAGGGTGAGGCCGCCGGCGCGCCACATGGTTTGAACGATGGGCAGATGGCCCTCGGCCAGCGACCATTGGGGGTCGCCGAGGGGGACGAGCTTGCCGCTGGCCCGATCCATGAGCCAGGGCATGACGGCGGGTGAGGCAGCCGTAGCCTCCCAGCTGCCGTCGGGACCGGCCAGGCTTTCGGGGCCGCCTCGAGGCAGGCCGGTCACGGTCCAGCGGCGGCCCTGGCCTCGCAGCCAGTCCGGCCAGATGCCTTCGCGATGCGCCTCGGCGTAGTCCACCGCCTGCTGCTGGGGCGAGGCTGGGAGCTCGGGCTTGGTGGTCAGCACCACGGGCGCTTTGGCGATGCCGCCGAAGTTGTGGGCCGATCGCACTTTGATGGCCAGCAGGTTGCGCTTGCCTGGACTCAGCTGCACGGGCGTGTCGGTGGCGTGGAGAATGGCCGACTGCCCCGGCCCGAGGCTGCCGGCGGCACCCTGCTGGTGGCCGTCGACGTACACCGTGTACTCGTCGTTCACGCCGCCCACCACCAGGTAGGTCTGACGGCCCGCCCATGACGCGGGGACCTCGACTCCGCGGCGATACCAGGCGACGCCGGCGTAGCCCTCGTAACCCAGCTTCTGCCAGAACTCGCCGGCGTCGAGCACGTCCCAGGTGGTGTCGACGAGGGTGGAAGCGGACCAATCGGCCTGGCCGGAGGGGTCGGGCTTGAAGGCCCAGCCGCGCTGCACGTCCAGTTGCATGAGGTCGGGCGCGGAGCGGGCGATGTTGGGAGGGGGGGAGGCGACGTTCGGCGAGCAGGCCGTGAGCGCTAGGGCGAGTACGAGCACGCGCTGGATCAAGAGTTCCCTCTCCCTCGCCCTCTCCCGTTGCGACGGGAGAGGGTATAGGCAACGGCGATGGCCATGGCCAGGACGGTGACGGCGGAGATCACTGCACCGATGTAGAACGGGCGGGGGACGTATTGCAGGACGATGTGGTGATCTCCTGGAGAGACGTCCAGGGCGTTGAAGAGGCCATCGGCCAGGAGCAAGTGGGCGGGAGCGCCGTCGATGCTTGCCTGCCAGTCGGGATAGGCGACCTCGCTCAGGTAGAGGTAGGCGGGGCGATCGGAGGAGGTCCGCACTTCCACAAAGCCGGGTGCGTAGCCGGTTACGTCGGTACGCATGCGAGCGTTTGGATCGGGCGGGCTGGAATGGGTGACGGGGGCGCCTTGCAGCAGCAGGGTCTGGGAGGGATCGAAATCCGGCCGGTTGAGTATCTCGATAGCCTCGCGCTCGGCAGTCACGGGCTGAGCTTGCGTCAGAAAAAACGCGCGCGGCAGCGGGAACAACACCCGGTAAAGGTAGAGGCGGCGGGCGCGTGGCGAGGCGCCGCGCTGGGACTCGAGGATGCGGGTGTTGGCGGGCACATCCTGGCTGCCGAGCAGGAGCAGGCCATCGGCTTCGCCGCAGGGGGCAGCGCACAGCTCACGGCTGCTGATCACGTAATGGCTGTTGGTCAGCCGCAGCAGCTGCCACTCGGCCACGCGATTGCCGGCCGGCTGGTCCTCGGTCCAGTCCTTGAAGGCCTCCAGCTCGAAGGGGCTGTCGCCGCTGACGAACTGCACGCCAAACAGGTTGCCGGTGTTGTGGCCCAGGCTTTCCTCGCTGATGCGCACGCGGAAGACGTCGCGATCGGCCTGCACCGGCTGCAGCAGGCTGGCGATGGCATCCAGGCCCGGCGGATCGCTGCTGAGGTTATTGCCGCCGTTGGCCCAAAGGAGGTTGCCGTAGCTGGCGGCGATCACGCCGGCGCCTACCAGGACCGCCCAGGGCGCGGCCAGATGTTTCAGGAGCCGAGCCAGGCCGCAGCCGGCCAGCACCGCGGCGGCCAGCGCAAACCAGACGACCGCACGCTCCTGATCGCGGAACAGGTTCCAGCCAGGCAGGAAATCGAAGAAGGGCCGGAACAGCGGTCCGTGCGTGCCGAGGCTCAGCAGCAGCGCCACGGCCGCTGTAACGGCCCAGAACACGACCTGGCGACTTCGCACCAGGAACATCGCGGCGAGAACGAGCGCCAGCGGCAGGATGCCCACGTACAGGATGCGCCCGCCGCTGGGCTGGTCCAAGACCAGGGCGGCGAGATCACCAGGCATGAGCCCGCCCGCGGCGAAGCCGTAGTCGAGGCCGCCCCGTGCGTTCAGCCTGAACAGCTGCAGCGTTGGCAGCAGTTGCGCGGCGGCCAGGCCGATCGCCGGCAAAACGACCCAGATGGCGCGCCACCACGCCCGCCAGGGCATGCGGAACAAGAAGTAGGCGGCGCCGAGATAGGCTAGGTACAGCACGGTCTGCGGGTGGCCGGCGAGGATGGCCAGGGCGGTGGTGGCTCCGGCGCAGGCGAGCCACAGGGTGGGTTCCCTCACCCTAGCCCTCTCCCGCCGCGGCGGGAGAGGGGACTCCGCGGCTCGCTCGATGAAGTACAGCTCCAAGGGCAGCCAGATTGTGGACTCGAGCATCGGGAGCTGCTGGCTGGGGTAGCTGGTGAGGAAGCCGCTGAAGGCGAAAACGACCCCGGCGAGCAGGCCGGCGGCGATGCTGCCGGTCAGCAGCTCGACTAAGAGGAAGGTGAAGGTGGCCGCCAGGCCGAAGTGGATGACCGCCTCCCATTCCAGGGCCAGCTCGCCGAAGGCGCGACCGCCAAGCCACTCGTTGGCCAACGCCAGCGGATACAGGACGGCGGTCTGGACGTCGGCTTGGAAGGGGTGCCCGCTGAACATGTAGGGGTCCCACAGGGCCAGCTTGCCGCTCGCGAGCTGGCGCGCGGCGAAGGTGTGGAAGGGCAAGAACTGCAGCCAGAAATCGCCCGGCCCGAAGTACTTCCGCGAGGCCTCGTCGGGCGTGATCAGCGGCCAGAAGGAGGCCAGCACGCCCAGCCACAGCAGGCCGATGGCGCCCAGCCGCCTGCCTATAAACACCCCGCCTCGATGAACTCGGCGGGGGCCCCTTCCTATAATTCCTCTCCGTGCGGCGAATCGGCGGCTACTGGGCCGCCGTAACGGTCCTGCTGATCGGTGCCTTCTTCCTGCGGGTGTTCCACCTGGACCTGCAGGCCGCCACCGGCGACGACGCGTTCAGCTTGATGATCGCCCAGCATTCGCTCGGCGAGATCGTACAGCTAGCCAGGCACGAGCTCCACCCGCCGCTGTTCTACTTCCTGCTGCACGGCTGGCAGCCGGCCGCCGGGACGTCGGAGTTCGCGGGGCGCTTCCTGGCGGCGAGCTTTGGGCTGCTGGCGGTGACGGCGATCTTTCGGCTGGGCCTGGCGCTGGGCGGGCGGGGGCTCGGGCTTGCTTCGCTGCTGCTCGCTGGGATCAATCCATTCCTGATTGATTTCGCGCAGCAG
>DATGVV010000617.1:0-23464 GCA_035299885.1 Chloroflexota bacterium
CCTTGGCCATGGCGGCGATGGCCTCAGACCGATTGTTTGGATCTTGCATGAACCTCCCACCCTGGATAAGGCCTCTCAGGATTCCGGACGCGATGTGAGGGTTGGCGCGAACGAAATCGGCATTCACTGTGACGCCGCCGGCAGCGTACGGAATCTTTTTCTGGCTCAGGCTGACGATCAGCTGCATGCCCTGCTTCTTGGCTTCAGCCGCATACTGGTCCTCGTCAAGGATTGCGGCGTCGATCTGGCCGCTTGACAGGGCGGTCCATCGTGCCGGCGAGTTGCCAACGGTGCGGGAATTAACGTCTCTATCGGCATTGAGGCCCAACAGCGCCAGAGCCATTCGGAGCGAGATGTCCGACGTATCGCCCTTAACTCCAACAGCGATGGTCTTGCCTTTCAGGTCCTGAGGCCCGCGGATGCTTGGCTGAGCGAACAGACCGTAGGGGTTAGTCACCTGGTTGAAAGCGAGCATCTTCAGTGGAGCACCCGAGGTCATGGCCTGGATAGCTTCCACGGCCCCGGTCACCACGAAGTGCGCCTGGCCCGCTACGAGCGCCGCGATCGCCGTGCTGGCTATGGCATATTGCGCGTCGGCTGAAACGCCATTTTGCTGAAAAAATCCCTTTTCGTCAGCGACGCGGACGAACGTGTGTGCGCCGGTCGTTGTGCCCCACAGGACGTGAACCTGCTGTGACGCTGGTTTCGGGGCCGCTGAACTGCCTTGCGGTTTTCCAGCCGCACTCGGGCTGCCTGAGCTTGAAGTGCCACTCGCTGTACCGCAAGCAGACAGCAGCATCGCCACAATCGGTACGTACAGCCATCTCATTGGGAGAATGCTCCGCATGGCCGAGACTCTAGACCAGGGAGCGGTCAAATGGCAAGGGACGTACGACAAGCTCGCCGCTCAAGCCGCGGGCAGTGTGCAGGGGATGCCCTCGCGCTGGAGCGCTTCCTCGTAGTCCCGCCGGATGGCCGGATCCTCCTGGTCCGCCTCGATGAGCGTGCCTCCCTCGCGCAGAGGGATGAGGTAACGCCGCTCCTTTTCCGGGCCACCATCGCGGAACTCCAGACGGTGCAGTAGGCTGCTATAGTGGAACGCCAGCTGGCGGGCTGGTTCCGGCCCGGTATTGAAGTGCTGGTGAAACCAGTCGCTGGGCGGAGTGAATACGCCGTTCACCTTCCAATCGACCTTGACGACGGCGTCCGCGTTTCCTGATTCGTATGGCCGCATGCCTGCTTCCTTCGGCCACATCAGCGAGTATCCTTTCGAGCGCAGGATCACCAGGGCCGCTCCCGCCGGATGGTAATGGGCCCGGTGGTACCGACCGATCGGCCAGTCGGTGATGTGGCCCACCAGGATGTTGTGGGTCATCTCGAACAGCACGCTGCGGTGACCGCCCACGACCTTGCGATCGCCGCTGTCGTCCAGATAGGCGGCTCGCGCGTCGGCGATGAAATTTGTCTCCCACACGTTCGCCGTGACCCGCCCCTTGCGATAGCGCTTGCCTTCGCCGCTGAAGTAGTCGTCCTGGGCCACGTAGCGGTCGTCGAAGCCGTAGTCGCAGTCCAGTATGAAGTCGACATTGTGGAAGATGTCGAACACCATGGGAGCGTTGGTGCAGCCCAGCAGAACCGCCGGCTCTCGGCTGCCATTGATGAAGCGATGCCAGGTGTTGAGCGGCAGGGCAAAGAGGCTGCCCTCGGCCCATTCGAACGTCTGCTTGTGCCGCTCGTCGCGCCAGACCTCGGTCGACCCGATGCCTTTGAGGACGTAGATGATCTCCTCGTACAGATGCCTTTCCGGCTCGAGTGCGCCGCCGCCTGGGATTTCGACCACGAACAGGCCGGTCATGCCTTCCAGGCCTGGGAACTTGAGATAAGCTCCCCGTCCGCCAAGACGGGCCCACGGCTCACGCGGCACGTCAACCGCGTCCTCGACTCCATGGCCACCAATAACGGGCAAACCTTCGTGCTCCAGCCAGAGGTCGTAGCCGCTGGTGGTGGCGGGCGGAATGGCATCCATCGATTTGTCGCTCCTTAGTTGGTTATCAGCTCTCGCCAGCGCTCGTAAAAGAAACGTTCGAGCGCATCCAGGTAGGGCGGCCGGGCGTAGCCGATGCCGGGACCGAACCATGTCTGCGACGGCTTGGCTCCCAGGCCCATGCGGTACTGCAGCCACAGCTTGCGAGCCTGCGGTGAGCTGACGCCGCGCGTGCCCTGCGCCCAGTTCTCCACGTCATCCTGCTCGAACAGGCCCGCTACCCCGAACACTCGCTCGTAGCACTCGCGCGAGTCGGCCTTCCATTCCTCGGGTGTGTTGCGATCCATCAGCAGCCAGGTGAGGGCCTCCATCTTGTCCGGCCCCTTCGGCTGCCACTGCCGCATCGTCAGGAAGGACATGGGACGGTCTGGTCCGCCCCACTCCTCAGGAGTGTGGCCGGCGGTCTCTAGGAAGCTGAAATTCGGGAAGATCGTCCCCACGGCGACCACCACTCGTTCCAGGAGCTGTCGCTGCTTGTCGCCGAGGTGGCGCTCGAGCTCCGGCCACAGCGACTCGGGCAGTGCGCAGAAGGGCGCCTCCACGGTGCCCTCCGGCTGCGACGAGAACGAAGCGCAGTGGCCGTTACCGAAGCCTACGGCGTAGCCCACCGGCAGACCGGTGCTGCCCTTCGGTTTGAGGCTGTGCAGCCCCAGCTGGGTCGAAAAGCCGTGGGTGGTGAAGATGTGCGTCCCGTCGCCCGAGAAGTTGGCGGAGCCAAACTTCCAGTTGGCGTCGATGAGCCACCGCACAGGCGGCCCGACTACCTCCACGGCGTCCGTCCGGCCGAAGAAAATGTCCAGCGCCCATGTAGCATCGCCCAGGTACTCGCGCAGCGTCTGCTGCGGCTCCCAACAGGCAAAGATCAACCCGTGGTAGGTATCGACCCCGGCCGCCTCGCAGAGTCCCAGCCTATCGCGGTCCAAGCGGCCCTGGTAGGCGTCGGCGAACGGCAGCCCCGTGAGCTGGCCTGCGCTGCTGTAGGTCCAACCGTGATAGCCGCAGCGGAAATGCGTGGCGCGGCCGGCGTCTTCGGTGCACACCTTGCGACCGCGGTGCCGGCATACGTTGAGCAGCACGCGGACTTTGCCCTCGGCGTCGCGAGACACGATCACAGGGTCGGCGCCCATGTGCCGCGTGACGAAATCGCCCGGGTTTGGGATCTCCGACTCGTGCGCCACGAACAGCCAGCAGCGCGGGTAGAGCCGCTCCATCTCGATCCGATAGATCTCGGGATCGGCGAAGATGCGCGCGCTGACCATGCCCTCGTCCGTGCGCACGAGCTCGTCGATGGGCTGGATCATACGCCGGCGATTGCTTCCAGGTTGGGTGTCGTTCCCCGTTTGGCGCACTCATCAACGAAGATGCGGGTGACCTCCTCCATCAGCTCTGCCGGAAAGTCCTCGAAGTTCATCATGCTGCCGCCTTTGCGCACGCTCAGCATGGTGCCCAGGCTGAGCCGGTTGACCTTGTTGCGCTTGCTGCTGAGCTTGAGCGCCAGATGCTGCACCGGCTCCTGGCTCACGGCGGCGTGCTGGTGCCACCACCAGCTTGGCGGAACGAGCATCGTGCCAGGGCCCCAGTCCTCCTTGATCTTCTCGCCGCCGTCCGGCCACATGAGGGTGTAGCCTTCGCCCTGCAGCCACAAGACATGCGCGCCAGGCCCGTGGCGGTGGACGTTGCTGAACCGGCCGCCGGGCATCTGCATGATGTGCGCGCCAAGGACACCGTTGGCCAGCTCGAATGTGACGCTCTGGCCACCGCGGCCGCGACTCGATTCCTGCATCGGGATGGCGTGGATGCTTGGGAAAAAGTTGGCGCAGGCCACGCCTACCGGCTTGTCCCAGCCGAGGAACTCCTCCATCTCGACATTCGCGGCGAAGTAGTTGTCGCGCTCGTTATAGCGCTCGGGAAAGACGGCGTCGTTGTTGAACATGAAGCCTTCGTTTCGGATCAGGTTCATCATCACCGGAGCGGTCGTCACGCCCACGTAGCGCGCCGGCTCGCTGCCTGAGCCATTGAAGTGCCTGTGCCGAGCGTTGAGGGGGATGCAGAACAGGCTGTCGGCCTGCCATTCAAAGCTGTTCTTGCGCTCCTCGTCGTACCACACGGTGGTGCTGCCACGGCCTTTGAGCACGTAGATCATCTCCTCGTACATGTGCCGCTGCGGCTCGAGGGCCTTGCCCGGTGGGATCTCCTGCACGTAGGCGCCGTTCATGTCGCCGGTGCCGTCCAGTTGGATCTGCACCGCATGCCCGCCTGTGCGGGCCCAGGGCTTGAGGTCAACCGTGAACACGTTGTCCACCTTGTTACCCCGAATGAGGGTGAGCCCCTCGCGGGCTACCCAATCGTCGTAGTACAGCCGGTTCCACTGGCTGTTCGGGTCGGGCATCAGATTACCGCCATGACTTCCACTTGGAATAGGCCCGCTCCGCGCGTATCCGACTCGATCGCGTGGCGCGCCGGTCGCTGGTTCTCGTCCGGATACATTTTGATCCACTCTTTGTTGACGTTCTCGCGGTACTTGATGTCCTTGACGAACAGGGTGAGGTGCACCATGTTCTCAGGGCCGCCGCCCGCTTGCTCCAGAAAAGCTCGAATGTTCCGAAACATGACCGCCGCTTGCTCGTCGGGATCCTCGGGCAGCCGGTTTGTGCCTAGCTCCCGGCCGGAGATAGGCGATGACATCACGATGTTGCCCACCTTGGCTCCCGCGGGAATCGGTGCGCGATGGTCCATGCCGGGGATGTGAATGCTCTGAACGCTGGCCAATAGGAAACCTCCCGTAGGTGATAGACGCAGCCATGGTACAGCTCAGGGTGCTTGGCTGCGGCCAGCGGACATGGTATAAGGGCCGTGCATAGGCCAATGGACGATCTGACCAGCAGCCGCGGCTCCATGTCCGCCGGCCGGCTCGATTGGAGCACCTGGCCGCGTTACGAAGCGGCCACTGTCGGCTTTCGCGAATACTGGTACCCGGTCATGCGGACGCGCCAGCTCAAGCGCTGGGCGGTGCGGACTCTGCTGGGCGACCACGTGCTGTTTTTCCGCGACGGCGGCAAAATCTACGCCCTGAACAACCGCTGCATGCATCGCGGCGTGCCGCTGTCGGTTACTGTCAACCGCTTCGGCGGCCGTGGCGGTCCGCGTCAGGAGTTCCCGGGCACCGTTACCTGCTCTTATCACGGCTGGACGTACGACCTCCCGTCGGGCACGCTCGTGGCAGCGCTGCCGGACGGGCCAGAGTCACCGATCTGCGGCAAGGTGCGGCTGAGGACCTACCCGGTGGAGGAGCGGTTGGGTTGGGTCTGGATCTACATGGGCGACGCCAAGCCGCCGCCAGTAGAGACGGACATCCCCAGGGAGCTGCTCGAGAACGGGCACTATTTCTGGGGCATTCGGGTGACGCTCAGGGATGGCAACTGGCGCTGGCCCTTGGAAAACGCAGCGGACGAGGCCCATCCGCGCTACCTGCATCGCGATGCCTTGTTCCAGTATTTCAAGCGGGCTCAGCCTGCCTGGATGCGCACCAAGGTGTCGTTCATCGAAGATGGCCGGTACATGACTTACACGCCTTACGAAGTGCACCGGGAGGCTGAATACCCTGGTCTGGGGAAATGGCCGCCTAAGCGCTGGTACCACCGCGGCAAGAGCGCGGTGCAGCGAGTGTGCGTGGGCCTGCCCTGCAACGTTCGGGTCAATCAGCCGAAGTACACCATCTTCTCGTGGTACGTCCCAGTGGACGCCGATCACCACCTGGCCATTCAGACGGCAGTGAGATTCGGCCGCGGCCCGAAGGTTTGGGCCTTCAAGCTCTACTACTGGCTGTTCTTCCGCTGGGTTCAGCAGATGATGTTCGGTAACCAGGACTACCAGATGGTCAAGGTGATGGATTCCCCCCCTGAGCGGCTATTCCGGCCAGACTTGTCGATCATCGCCTGGCGCAAGATGTGTGAGCAGGCCCGGGGCGCGAGCGATGCCGGCCCGCTGCCAGCCGCGATCCAGGAGGGGGAGCTGCGCGAGCTGACTCGCGAATACAGCGCCACGACCTAAGAAAACCACGGCAGGAGCAGCAATGGCCGACCAGCAGTGGAGCCGGCTCTACTACGACGACTGGGTAACGTGCGAGGGTCTCGATCTCATGCGAGGTAACAAGGTCGAGAACGTCTACACAGTTTCCCTGAAACACTGGGCGCGGACGGGCGGACAGGCGGTCCACATCCAGCTGGACGGCACCGGCGATCTGAATGCCGCCTACGTGCAGGAGATTCCACCGGGCAAAGCGCTGGAGCCGCAGCGCCACGTGTACGAGGAACTGGTCTACGTGCTGTACGGACGCGGCAGCACCAGCGTTTGGTATCCCGGTGCAGCCAAGAACAGCTTTGAGTGGCAGGCGGGCAGTCTATTCTCGATCCCCCTGAACGCGTGTTACCAGCACTTCAACGGCTCAGGTCAGGAACCTGCCCGCTATGTGGCCGTTACTACGGCCCCCATCATGATGAACCTGATGCGCAACGACGACTTCATCTTCGAGAACGACACGGTGTTCCCCGAGCGCTACAACGGCGAGCACGATTACTTCGCGGGAGAGCTGCAAACCGAGACGTACAGCGGCTGGGGGTTTCCCTATTCCGTAGCGGTGAGCAACTTCTTCTCCGACATCAATGCCATACCGCCTGAGATCCTCAACCATGGCCATCGAGGCACTGGTACCAGCGGCCTGAGCTTCATCCTGGCCAACGGCGTCCTCGGCTCGCACATCCTCGAGGTGCCAGGCGGTGTGTTCACCAAGCCGCACAGGCATGGGCCTGGCGCACACGTGCTGTGGCTGAAGGGTGAGGGCTACTCGATGCTCTGGCCCGATGGCGGCGAGCTGCTGCGAGAAGACTGGGGGCCGGGCACGATGCTGGTGCCGCCCAGCTGGTGGTGGCACCAGCATGCGGTGGTCAGCAAGGAGCCGGCCCAGCATCTGGCTCTGCGCCTGGGCAACACGCACCATCGCCTGAATCGTCTGAGCAGCGGAACGCTCAAGAACGCCAAAGAGGGCGGGAGCCAACTGGATTTCGAGGACTTGCCGGATGGCCTCGGCGAGCAGTTGAAGCGCACCTTTGCCGAAGAGTGCGCCAAGCGCGGCACGTTAGTTCAATGGGAAACCGTGGAGGGATTGTGACACCAGCGGCAAGCGCCGCCACAGGCGCGACGGGCAATGGACAGGGCGGCTGGAACCGCCTGTACTTCGACGAGTGGGTAGCCCGCGAGGGGCTGGACCTGATCCGCGGCTACAAGGTGGACAACGTCTACACCGTGGAGCTCAAGCCCTGGGCTAGGACGGGTGGCCGCGCGGTGCAGATTCAGTTGGACGGCACTGGCGATCTCAACGCTGCCTACGTGCAGGAGATTCCACCGGGCAAGGCCCTGGCACCGCAGAAGCATCTCTATGAGGAGATGGTCTATATCCTGTCCGGCCGAGGCAGTACCAGCGTCTGGTACGAGGGCAAGCAGAAGAACAGCTTCGAGTGGCAGGCGGGCAGCTTGTTCTGCATCCCGCTGAACGCGTCACATCAGCATTTCAATGGTTCCGGCCAGGAGCCCACGCGCTATCTGGCGGTGACCACGGCGCCGGTGATGCTCAACCTCATTCGGAGCGAGCATTTCATCTTCAACAATCCGGCCGTCTTTCCCGAGCGCTATCAGGGCGAGGATGAATACTTCGGGGAAAACATCCGGTATGAGACGTATGAGGGTTGGGATCAGCCGCTGTCAGTTGCCTTCAGTAACTTCTTCGCCGATATCGATGCTGTTCCGTTCGCCAGCATGGACCGCGGAGTTGGCGTCCAAGGCCGCGTTTTCGAGCTGGCCAACGGCGTGCTGGGAGCACACACCCTGGTGATTCCGGGCGGCACGTTCAGCAAGCTGCACCGTCACGGTCCGGGCGCCCACGTGGTCTGGCTCAAGGGCGAAGGCTACAGCCTGATGTTTCCCGACGGCGGCGAGAAGGTGAAAGTGGACTGGGGCCCCGGCACTATGGTTGTGCCACCGGCCTGGTGGTGGCACCAGCACGCTGTTGTGAGCAGCGAGCCTGGGCAGCATCTCGCGCTGCGGATGAGCAGTATGAAAAACCGCATCAACCGTATGAGCAACGGCACCTTGAAGAGCGTCCGCCGGGGCGGCAGTCAGATGGATTACGAGGACGTTCCACCCGAGCTGATGGAAGATCTGAAGCGGCTGTTTATCGCCGAGTGCACCAAGCGCGGCACGCCGATGCATATGGAGCCGGTGTACGGCGTCTGACGAGTACCAAAGGAAAAGGGAGCCAGAAGTGAGCATCAATAGATTCTGGATTGGCCTGCTGGCTGCCGGTGTGCTATCGGCTTGCGGGGGGAGCGCGCCCGCGGTCAGCCCGAGCGCCGCCGCGAAGCCAGCCTCGGCGCCGGCCAGCGCGGCCGCTTCGGCGGCAGCTAGCCCCAAGCCATCCACTTCCGCGGCAGCTTCCTCTGCTCCCAGTGCCAAGCCAGCGGCTTCCGGCGCCGCGGCGGGGGACTGGAACCAGGTCGTGGCGGCTGCCAAGCAGGAGGGCCAGGTGGTGGTCATGGGGCAGGGAGGCAACAACGTGGTCGATGCGCTGACCGCCGGCTTCAAGAAGGCCTACCCGGACATCAAGATTGACTACACCGGCGCCACCGGCCCGGAGATCGCTAATAAGCTCCTCACCGAGCGCCAGGCCGGCCGGTTCACCGTCGATGTAGTGGTGCACGGCACGACTACGTTCATCACGCAGTTGATTCCGGCGGGCGCCCTCGATCCTCTGCAGTCTCACCTGATCGGGCCGAACGATCGCGACCCGTCCAAGTGGCGCGAGGGCTATACCTTTGCCGACGACGCCGGCAAATACGATTTCATGTTGCTGGTGGGCGTGAAAGTCCCGCTCATCTACAACCCGAAAGCGATGAGCCCGAGCGATCTGAAGTCCTACAAGGACCTGCTCGACCCCAAATGGAAGGGCAAGATGGCCATGTTCGACCCCAGGAGCGCCGGTTCCGGCCTGGCAAGCGCCACCTTCTGGTACACCACGCCGAGCCTGGGTAAGGACTATCTCAAGGAGTTCTTCGGCAAGCAGGGCGTCGTCCTCACGTCGGACGACCGGCAGCTCACCGACTGGGTAGCGCGCGGGCAGTATCCGATCGGCGTGGCCGCTCAGGACTTCTCAGCCATCGAGCTCAAGGAGCGTGGTGTGCCAGTTGAGTTTCTGCACGCTGACGGCTTGAAAGAAGGCACCTACGTGACGGCCGCCTGGGGCAGCCTTGGCGCTGTTAACAAGGCGCCCCATCCCAATGCCGCCAACCTTTACATCGACTGGCTGATGTCGAAGGAAGGGCAAGAGGCCATGGCCAAGGCTTCGGGCTATCCGAGCCGGCGGCTCGATGCCTCGACGGCAGGCCTGGCGGACGCGGTGATCCCGAAACCTGGCGTCGAGTATCAGGAAAACGCCAAAGAGAAGTACGTCGTCCTCCGGGACGAGATCGTCGGCTACCTGAAGACGGTAATCACGGGTTAGTCACCCGGCGCTTTGGCCGTCCACTCTTTCAGTGGACGGCCCTCGGCGAGCGCGCGCAGCTCGCGTTCCCATATCTTCCGCAGCAGGATCACGCCGTGGTCGACCTTGCCAAGATGGTCGTTCTCGCGCGGCGCGATGGGGCCTTGACCCACCTGCGTGACGTAGTCCTCCACTGAGAACAGGGCAGGCCGGGGCACCCTGTCGTCCAGGTCGCGCTCTCGCAGCTTGCCAGCTAGGATGGCCACGCCGAACGCTTCCGGAGATACTTTGGCGACCTGCCGCCGCCGCTCCTGGTAATCCTTGTACTCCGCCTGTGTGAGCTGCAGCAGATTGGCGCTGAAGCTAACCGTGTTGGAGTCGTTTACCGGAACGCGCCAGGAGATGCGCCGGTTTCGTGAGCCTCGCCGATCCAGGCCGCCGCGGTGCAAACTAGCGCCCTCGCTGTTCTGGTTAGCCACTGGCATGTGGTAGTGAAAGTACTCGGGCGCTTGGCCGGAGACCATGACCTTGGTGCTGACGCCGTAGTTGGTCTCCTCACATTCCCAGGTGCGGCCATAGTCGCGCTGGCGGCCGGTGGTCTGGCGCTCGCGGTGGATCGCCTCCAAGTGTGTGAACGCCACGTGGCCGATGTCGCACGCGTTGTCCACGCGATTGAAGAAGTTGCACGGCCAGAATTCGGGCAGCTCGAGGTCGACAATGCCTTCGGCCTCGAAATCCGGATGCCGCTGCAGCGGCGGTGGCTCGCCGTCACCAAAATAGCCGAACACGAGCCCCAGATATTCCTCCGTCGGGTAGCTAGCGATCCTCATTTTGGCGGCGAACCCAGCATCCTCCCCGGGCTGCTCGACACACTGGCCGGACGCGTCGTATTTCCAGCCGTGGTACATGCAGCGCAGGCAGTCGTCCTCCACCCAACCGGTCGACAGCTGCGTGCCGCGGTGGGCACAACGGAAGGCCATGATATGCGCCGCTCCGCCGTCGCCGCGGTACAGCGTGAACTTCTCGCTCAACACCTCGACGGGGACCGCGCGGCCGGCCGGGAGGTCTTGCGAGCGGTAGATCGGGTACCAGAAGCGGCGTAAGAAACGTCCCGATAGCGTGCCAGGCTGAGTCTGCCAGACGTCGAACATCTCCCTCTCCCGCACAGGTGTCATGGGATCGCCTCGGCCCACTTCTGGAGCGTGCGCTCGCGCAGCTCGCGACTGTTGACCGCTACCGGCGGGAACTCGTCCATCCAGCGGTAGGGCCGGCACGCATTGAGGACCAGATTGTGGGCCGGGTAGCTCTGCCGGCCTTCGGTGCCCGGCAGCGAACGCGCCTCTGGCGGTATGCGCGGGTCCAGCTGCCACACGGCTCTGCCCGGCACCACGGTAACGCCGTCCTCCGGCGCACAGCGGCTGGCAATCGCCCACAGGACCTCGTGCGGGTTCTCGACGTCGATGTCGTCGTCCACCAGCACCCAGATGTGGTGGCCGCTGTAGGCGTCGCCACCCGGAGCTAGCACGTTGATGACTTCCTGGACGTGCTCAGGGTGCGTCTGCTTGAGTGACACCACGCGAAAGTTCGGACGGCCCAGGAAATACACGCGCTGCACCCCTTCGATACCTGCGTTCTCGAGCCGGTCGAGGTACTCGAGGTCGTCGTCGCCCAGGTGATAGTTGTAGTAGCAGGCCAGCGGACGCCCGGGAGGCATGCCGAACAGGATCGGATCGTGGCGGTGGTAGATGGCCTCGATCTCGACTACAAGCTCTGGCCGCCGGCCGTGGGCGTAATAGCCGGTCCATTCGCCAAAGGGCCCTTCGGGGACAAGCCGTTCCGCCGGCGACACGATGAACCCCTCCAGCACAATCTCGGCGTGAGCCGGAATGGGCAGGCCGGTCATACGGCCGCGCACCACCGGGTAGGGACTGCCATGGATGTAGCCGGCTACTTCGAACTCCGATATGCCCTCGGCTGTGTGGTACACGCTCGGTCCGCCCAGAGCCGTGAGCACCGGCTCCTGGCCGACGGAAATCACCACCGGGCAGCGCTCGCCAGCGTGCCAGTATTTCTGAGCGATGCGGTAGCCGTGCTTCCCGTGCTCGATGAACAATGCGCAGGTGCGCTCGTCGACAATGGAGACACGGTAGGCGCCGGAGTTGACGAAGCCCGTCTCACGGTCGCGGTTGATCACGCACACGCCCGTGCCGATGTAGCGTCCGCCGTCGTTCTCGTGCCACTTCGGCACCGGGAACTTGCAGACATTTACGTCCGGCCCCGCGAGAACGTTCTCGAAGATGGGCCCGGTGTCCACCTCGGCCCAGGGGACCGGCTTCATACTGCGCATCCGCTCGCGCCAGCGCTGGAAGAAGCCCGGCTCCGTGCCGAGGCCGAGAGCAAGAGCCGTCCGCTCCGGGTTGGTGAACACGTTCGAGATCACTCGGTAGCCGCTGGGATAGCCCGGCACCTCGTCGAACATGAGGGCCGGACCCTTTCGCTCCGTCACCAGCTCGGTGATCGCCCCGATCTCCTCTTGCCAGCTGGCGCCTTTCACCATCCGGAGCTCGTTACGGTCCTCCAGGCACTTCAGGAACTCGCGTAGGTCAGTCCACAGCACACGCTTCCTCCTAGGGAATGATCGTCTGCGCGAGTTTTTGGGTGTCGCGCATAAAGGCGTTATTTCGCTCGGAATTGAAGTCGACGTAGTCGGACAGGTGAGTCTGGTCCGGCTTGTTGTCGAGGTTGCCCGATTCGACGTCGAGGCGGCGGCTGTTGGTGGCGGCGCGCTTGGCCCAGGCTGCCTGCGTTTCGCGCGAAAGCAGCCAGTTGAGAAAGATCTTGGCCGCGTTGGGGTGGGGCGTCCGGTCCATGACTGACACGCCGCCGGATTCAGCGCCGATGACGTGGATCTTTCCGGGAATGCGCTTGACGTCGCCGCCCAGCCCCTGCTCCCGGAAGGGCGCGAGGTAGCCGTCGGAGACGCCGATGCCAATCGGATTACGGGCTCGCACGACCCACTCGGTGAACTGGCGCTTATCGGTGCTGAACACCGGCTGCTGGTCCACCAGGATCGTCTTGAGCGCTTCATCGCCCAGCTGCTTGCGCAGCGAGGTAACGGCGACGAGCCCGCCCCCGCCGGCGCGCGGATCGTAGACCACGATCTTGCCCTTCCAGCGCGGGTCGGTTAGCCCCTCGACGGTCGGCAGCTGGCTTTCGGGGACCGCTGTGCGGTTGGCCCGAACGTTGTCGGTGATCGACGAGATAAAGGAGTAGACGTACTTCTTGTCGTTGTCGAAGTAGCCGGCGTCGAATCCGCCCAACCACTTGTTGTCGTCGGTGACCTCGGGCAGGATGAGGTTGTCCTTGATCGGCTGCCAGAAGCCCTTTGCGGCATAGGGGTAGCGCTCGCTTACTCCGCCGATGATCAAGTCCCAGGCGTACGTTCCGGCCGATCGCTCGGCCGTGGCGCGGGCCAGAAACTCCTGGTCGGTGATGCCGGTGTACTCGAGCTTGATATCGGGATAAGAGAAGCGGAAGGTCAGCAGGACGCTCCGCTCGGCTTCCTGCGGTGGTCCGGCAACGGTGACTGTGCCTTCCTTCTTGGCTGCCGCCAGCGTTTGGTCCCACGTCGCTTGCCAGCCCTCGGCGCCGCCGCTTGCTTTCGGCGCCGACGCCTGAGAGGCTGGCGCGGCAGCGCCGCCGCACGCCGTGAGCAGGAAAGCGACGAGCAGCAAAATTCCTCTCCCACCGCGGTGGGAGAGGCGAGGTGAGGGCACCCGAGGCGCCGCCAATGCCGAGCAGCGGCCTAATGGCCGCGACACCCTCACCTCGCCTCTCCCGCCTGCGGGAGAGGAATAGTCGGGGATGCCATCCGCCGCAGCCAGGCGTCGTAGAAGGCGCGCTCATTGATCTCGCTGAACGACGGCGAGGCATAGGCACTGGCGGGCCCGCGCCAATCAGGCGCCGGCGTCGCTTCCATGCACATCTGATAGTTCAGGCGCAATTGCCGAGCGCGGGGGCTGCGCACCGCTTCAGTGATGGCGGCCCAGTTTTCGACGTCGTCCTGCTCGTGCAGGCCGGCCATGCCAAAGGCTCGCTCATAGCACACGCGGGAGGCCTCCTTCCATGATTCCGGAACGTCCCGATCCAGTAGCTGCCACGACCACACCTCCATCCCATCAGGACCTCGGGGCTGCCACTGCCGGATGGTGAGAAAGGACACAACCGGCCGGTCTGCTGTTTCAGGCTGCCACTCCGTGTTCAGAAAGCCGACTGTTGCCACGCACAGGAAGCTCAGGTTGGGAAAGATATTGCCCGAATACGATAGGTGGCTGTTCATGACGTCCAGCTGTTCCGGGCTCAGGCGAGCATCCACCTCGGGCCACAGCGCCTCCGGCAAGCCGAGATACGGTGGCGTATCGATCGTCCCGGGCGGGCAGTAGCGCATCTGTGAGCAGTGGCCCTCGTCCGTGTGCAGGACGTAGCCAATGCGGTGTCCGCGGGACGCGTCCAGCCCCAGGGCTGCACCGTAGCCGTGTGTCGTCGGCAGATGATGGCCGTCGCCGGAGAAGTTCGCCGCCCCCAGCTTCCAGTTGGCGTCCACCGTCCAACGCATCGGTGGGCCGGCCACCTCGACGTGGGCGGTTCGGTCGAACAGGATGCGCATCATCCAAGCCAGCTCCTCGCCGATATATCCGGACAGCGGTGGCGCGCAGTCCGACCACGTGGCGAAGATGAGGCCGAAGCACGTCTCGACGCGAGCTGCCTGGTGAAGACCGAGACTGGCCTTGTCCAGCTTCCCCTGGTACGCGTCGAAGAACGGCACACCGGTGAGCTCGCCGGCTTCGTTGTAGGTCCAGCCGTGGTAGGCGCACTGAAAGGTGCGGATGTTGCCTGCGTCCTCGAGGCACAGCTTGCGGCCGCGGTGGCGGCAGACGTTGAGCAGCACGCGCACCTGGTCATCGCGCCCACGGCACACGATGACGGGGTCCTCTCCCATGTAGCGGGTGACGAAGTCGCCGGGGTGGGGGACCTCGGATTCATGGGCGACAAACAGCCAGCTGTCGCCGAACACGGTCTCCAGCTCGCGCTCGTACAGTTGCTGGTCGGCGAAGATGCGGGCGCTGACGAAACCGTTCTTGCTGTCCACGAGATCGGCGAGCTGCGCGAGGCCGCCAGGCATGGCGTGTATCATACGGCGCGAGAAAGGGGGCTGACGTCTGGACCGTGTAACCATCCTGCAGCTGAACCGCATGAAGACCGAGAGCCAGAAGATCGTGGTCATGACGGCGTACGACTACGAGATGGCCCGCATCGTCGACCGCTCGGGGGTCGAGATGATCCTGGTTGGCGACAGCGGCGGTCGTTATGCGCTCGGCTACGACAGCTTCAACCCGGTAACGCTCGAGGAGATGATTCTGCTCACGCGCTCTGTGCGGCGCGGCGCCAAGCATTCCCTGGTCGTCGGCGACCTGCCGTTCATGTCCTACCAGGTCAGCGTGGAGGACGCCGTGCGCAGCGCCGGACGGATGTTGAAGGAGTCGGATTGCGACGCCGTGAAGCTGGAGGGGGGCGAGGATTACGCGCCCCACGTGCGAGCCATCGTGCGCGCTGGGATTCCCGTAATGGCCCACATGGGCATCACGCCCATGATGTCGATCGGCCTGGGCGGCTATCTCAACCAGCAGGTGACGGCAGTGGACGACCAGCTCCGGCGTGATGCCTTGGCGTTGCAGGACGCGGGCGCGTTCTCAGTGGTGCTGACGCGCGTGGCGCCCGCCCTTGCGGCCTCGCTGACCAAGAAACTCCGTATCCCGACCCTGGCCGGCGGCGGAGCGGGCGACGATTGCGATGGGCAGGTGTGCGTGATGCACGGCGTGTTCGGGCTGACGGTCGAGGAACTGGACGAGCCGAAGGCCATGTACGGCCCGCTGGCGCGGCCAATCTTCGACACGGCCCAGCAGTTCATCGCCGACGTGCGGGCCGGCAAGCCTGTCCGCTCGCGGCGCGACGCAAGCTAGGGCCTCTATGAAGATCCTCGTCACCGGCGGTTCGGGCAAGATCGGGTCCTTTGTGGTGGCCGAGCTGGTTGCCGCGGGTCACGAGGTCACTGTCTTTGACCGCACGGTTCCGGGCGAGCAGCACAAGGCTCGCTACACCCAGGGCGACGCCGAAGACCTGGGCCAGGTGATTGGCGCCTGTGCGCTGGCGGGCGCTGAAGCTATCGTCCACGCGGCGGGCATCCCTTTGCCCGGACAGACGACGGACGACGTACTTTTCCGGGTTAACGTCATGACGACCTACAACGTTCACGAGGCGGCGCTGCGGCTGGGTATCCGGCGGGTGGTCTCAACCAGCAGCCAGGCGGCGCTCGGCTGGCCGTATCACACGCGCGACATCCTGCCGTCTTACCTGCCCATCGATGAAGCGCATCCGGTGCACCCGCAGCACGCCTACTCGATCTCGAAGGTGGCCGGTGAGTCCATCGCGCGGGCTTACTCCGACCGTAGCGACATGGAGACGGTGGCGCTGCGGCCGGCTAGGGTAATCTGGCCCGACGTTCTGGAACAGCTCCACCGCGAGGGCGGTGTCAAGCCCCGTCGCTTCGACCTCTTCGGCTACGTGGATGCGCATGACCTGGCCGTGGCCTTTCGGCTGGCGGTCGAGACGCCCGCGATTAAGCACGAGGTGCTGCTGACGCCGGCAGAGGACAGCATCGTGGCCGAGCCACTGTGCGACTTGATGCCCCGGCTCGAGCCGCGCATCGGCAACATGGCGGCGGAGCTCACCGGCACGCGCTCGGCCGTGTCCGGCGAGCGCGCCAGGCAGGTCCTCGGTTGGCGTCCGACCCGAACTTGGCGCTGATCCACAAGGTCGGCTTCGTTGGACTGGGCAGCCATGGCTGCCCCATGGCGGTGAACATCCTTCACGCCGGCTTCGATGTCATGGTCTGGGACGCGCGTCCCGCTGCCTTGAAAGAGCTGGAGCAGGCCGGAGCCAAAGTCGCCGGCTCGCCTGAAGAAGTTGGTCGTTTCGCCGAGCTCATCGGCGTGTGCGAAGTAGCCGATCCGGAATGGGATGAGGCGCAGATCGAAGCCATCGTCGCGGGCGAACGAGGGCTGCTGAGTGGCGCCAAGCCGGGCGCCATCATCGCCTTCCACAGCGCGGTGTACCCAAGCACGGTGAAGCGCATCGCCCAGCAGGCCGAAACTTGCCGGGCGCATGTTGTCGACGCGCAGGTCAACGGCGGTGAGGGTCGCGCCCGAGCGCGAACGCTGACCTATATGCTGGGCGGCGACGAGCGGCTCTTGGAGCAGTGCCGGCCGGTTTTCGCTGCTTCCGGGACGACCATGATCCACGTCGGTCCGCTAGGCGCCGGGGCCGCCGCCAAGGTCGCGCACTACATCCTGGTGTGCGCCAGCCTGGTGTCCGTCTCAGAGGTCATGCGGATGGTCGAGGCGGCCGACGTTGACCTGGCCGCATTTCAAAAAGTGGTCCACGAGAGCGCGGGGCAAAGCTGGGCTTGCGACAATTGGCTTCAGGACTTCAACCCCGTGCCGGCCGAGCGGGCCGAGCACCTTTACCGTCGCATCGGCTATGCCCTGGGCCTGGCCAGCGAGTTAGGATTCGCGCTGCCGGCGGCCGGCTTGGCGCATCAGCTCATGCGGTCGCTTTGAGAAGGAGGAAAGATAAACCATGGGCGCATTGATCCGCTTCTTTGAGAATCGCATGGAGCGCCAGCTGGCCATCCAGAAGTCCAATGGCATCATTCCTCCCGAGCATGTCCGTCTCGCCGACGCCGATCCCAATGACGATCGCGCGCTGATTCCTCCGCTCGGCTTGCGCGAGTACTGGTATCCGGCGCTGCCTGCCAAGAAGGTAGGCCGCAAACCGCTGTTCTGGACCATGCTGGGCGAGGAGCTGGTGTTCTTCCGCGCTAAGGCCGGCGAGGTAGTGGCCCTGCGCGACGTGTGCCCGCATCGCAACGCCAGCCTCAGCGAGGGCGATTGCTTCTACTCGGGTTTCGTGACCTGCCCCTATCATGGAGCGACCTTTAACGGCAAAGGCGAATGCGTCGCCTTTCTGTGCGAGGGCCCCGATTCAAAGATGGTCGGCACGCTCGAGGCACGCGCCTATCCAATACAGATCCTGGGGGGTTGGGTGTTCATCTGGATGGGCCAAGGCGAGCCGGCGCCTATCGAGCAGGACGTGCCGCCAGAGCTGTTCGATCCCGATGTGCTGCCCCTCACAAGCTACACGTACTGGTTCACAAACTGGATGCTCGCCATCGAGAACCACAGCGATTCGCACAATGCCTTATTCGTGCACCGCGACTCCATTCGCCAGCTCCTGGGCTTGACCAAGGGCCGCTACCGATCGCCTGTCGGGCCCCGCAGCAAGGCGATCGAGAACCGCGCCCTGCTGGCCATCCATGACAACCAGGAGTACTACGCCAAGGACGGCAAAGTGCCGCATCAGATGTACTACCCGGGCGTCGATGGGGTGTGGCCGCTGCATCGCTGGCGGCTGCTGTGGCAGTGGGTGTTCAAGCGCTTTGCGCACCGCGGCAGTTATGCCCAGGCGCCGGAGGAATGGCGCGTCGGCCATCATCTGCCAGGCATGGTGCGCACTGGCGGCAACCACACCCGCTACGCCGTAGCCGTCCAGCCCAACCTGTCGCGCATCGTCTACTTCTACTTCGTGCGCCCGAAGAACGGCCTGCGGCGCTTATGGGAGAAGCTGCATTTCAACCTGCTGCACACGCCACTGGAATACAACTTCAGCAGCCAGGACAATGGAGCAGCCTCTCCCTGCCGCTACTGGGAGCCGGAGTACCTGTCTTCGACTGACGCGCAGGTGGTTCGACTTCGTTCGTTGGTCGCGCACGATTCGCGCGATGCGCAACGCCGGCGGCTGTCCGCCAACGTGACGGAGTCTCCCCAAGCCCGTGCACAACACCGCGAACTCATCGCAGCCGGAGAAAAATCATGATCGAAACCACCACCGCCACCTCTGTTCACACGGACTGGGTCGAATACGAGAGCAACGGCGCCACCATTCAGGCCTATCTGGCAATGCCCGCGCCTGCCGGTACTTGGCCGGCCGTCATCCTGGTCCACGAGAATCCGGGATTGCTGGAGCATCGCCAGGACGTGACGCGCCGGCTGGCCCGCCTCGGCTATGTAGCCTTGACCCCCAACCTGTACTCGCGCATCGGGGGCAAGGCGCCCAATGACGCCAACGATCTGGAGCGCAAACGCAACATCGCTCTGGCCACGCTTGACCAACAGGTGCTGGCGGACATCCTCAATGGCTACCGTTACCTGGGGAACCGGCCCGAGGCGGACACGGCGCGAACCGGCCTGTTTGGCTTCTGCATGGGCGGCCAGAAGGGCTTCTATGCCGCCTGCCATTCAGATGTGTTCCGCTGCTACGTGGACTTCTATGGGCCGGTGATTGCGCGCGCCGAGCTTCAGCCCGATCGAAAAGACCACTCCTATCTGCCCTACGCGGCGAACCTCAGCTGCCCCATGCAGTATCACGTCGGCGACCAGGACGCTCCTTGCCCGCTGAATGACGTCGAGCAACTGCGAGCCGAGCTGTCTAAGCACGGCAAGCAGGCCGAGTTTTTTGTCTACCCCGGTGCGCAGCACGCCTTCCACTCGGACACTGAGCCGCGCTATCACCTTGAGGCGGCCGAGCTGGCCTGGAAGCGCGCCGTTGATTTCCTCAGCCGGCACCTGCAGAGCCGCTAGACCACACTAGCCACAGGAGACGAATATGAGCTCGAACGGCTGCCCCGTCATCGACATGGACTGCCACATCATGGAGCGCCCGGAGCGGATGTATCAAGATTACATAGATCCGGGCTACCGTGAGCCGTACGACCGGCTCTGCCAGGCCATCGCCAAGCAAGCTGAAGCCGGCTTCAACTACTCTTTGTTCGGTACCCGCCACGCGGTCATCGAGCCCATCGAGGCCGGCCGGCCGTTAGGCGTGCGCGACACGTTCGGCATCAGCCCGCAGCGTGGAGCGCAGAAGCGGATCATCAAGGGCAGGGAAGCCGCCGCCGAGGCCAAGCCGCTTATCCGGCCCGAAGTCAATTGGGACGTGAAGGCCCGACTGGAGGATATGGACCGGGCCAGTATCGACGTCAACGTCCTGTTCGCCACTTACGTCTCCAGCTACTGCGCCCTGCGCGACGTGGGGTTCGAGAATGCACTGTATCGAGCGTATGACCGCTGGGTCTCGGACTTCTGCGCCCAGGCACCCGACCGGCTGAAATGGACGCTGGTGGCCAACATGCGCGATCTCCCCTCGGCCGAGACCGAGATTCGGTATTGGGCCGAGCGCGATCCGAATCTGGTTGGGATCTACTTGTCTCCGCGAGCACCAGACGGCAGCCACCTCGACAATCCGAACCTCCACCCGTTGTATGACCTCGCGCAGGAGCTGGAGCTTCCGCTGCTGATCCACCCAGGCACCGCCCGGCCGCCCTATGGCCCAGGCACGTTCGACCTGGATGGCGCCTGGTTCCTGCAGCAGAGCCTCGAGAACGCCTGGTCGGGCATGGCCGCTGCCGGCGCCCTAATTGGCGGCGGTGTGTTCGATCTGTTCCCGCGGCTTCGCGCTGCCTGCGTTGAAACCAGCGCGAGCTGGCTGCCGCTGGCGGTCGAACGCTTCGATGCCAACTTCATCTCGTCGCCGCACCTGGTGCCGAACTTGCAGCGGCTGCCGAGCGAAATAATTGCCGAGGGGCGCTATTTCCATACCGTCGACAGCTGGGAGCGTGGCATCGACTACTGCGTGCAGGAGCTGGGCGAGGACATCTGGCTGTTCTCTACCGACTTTCCGCACAAGGGCACCCAGTGGCCGGACGCCGTCCAGCAGGTGGTCAACCGGGCCGGACTGTCAGAAAGCGCCAAGCGCAAGATGCTGTGCGACAACGCGCTCAAGGTCTGCCCGCGTCTGGCCGGCAGCGTTAAGCCGGCACAAACCGCTGCTGCTTAGCGCTCGATAGCCTGAGACGAGCCGGCGATGCCGCTAACCGGTCGCTGCCGTCGTCTGGCCGCGGCTGGCAATATCCTTGCGGAATTCTTTCCAATCTGTGGACACCGGCACCTGGTCGCCTCGCACCACCATGTGCGAAAACCGGTTCTGGTCGGGATGGCGAATCACGTGCGGCGGATCGTCTCCATGCCGGACGTCCTGAATCGCCTTGAGCATCATGCGGCGGGCTATCACGATGATCTTGTCGCTGTACCCGAGATGCTCCTGGGCTCGGTCCTGAATGGTGCCTTCGCCCTCGGTCGCCCAGGTGTCTTGCGCTGCCACGCTGGGGATGCCGCTGTAGCTGGCGGTCGCCAGGAGCGAGCGATCCTGCATGTAGCGGTTGTCTTTGTTCTGGATGAGACGGTAGCCGGCCCCGATCGAGCCGAGCCTGCTGAGCATCGTCGGGCCGTCAATGGGGCCGCTGCGCCTGAAGATGAAGGTGTACTTCCAATGGTGCGTATCGTCGATCGGCACGTGCCAGTTGCAGGAGAAACCGTCGTGCCCGCGGAACTGCCCGGGGAACACGGTGAGGTTGGGCATCACGAAGTTGAAGGTGCGGATGTTCTTGGTCTCAGCGTCGTTGGGGCTGGTGTAGCATAGCGCCACGCCAAAGTCGGTGGGTTCGCACTCCAGCACTTGAACGCCTGGAATCGGGCCCCGGCCGCCGTGGAAGCCGCGGTAATTGTGCGACTGGTTGACCTCGGGATGGTGCAGCAGGGCGTTGTGGACAGGATCGATGTTGCCCTCGTTGCCCTGCAGGTAGTTGCAGTCCTGAATAAACTTGGTCACCACCCGCTGGTCCTCGGGCACGCCGAGGAACTCATAATTGGGCAGCAGTGGGGGCTCGCCCGGGCCCATATAGGAGAAGATGACGCCACCCTTCTCCTGGCAGGGGTGGGCTCGGTGGTGGATCTTGCCGCAGAAGTCACTGCCCGCCGGCTCGCCAGGCTGCTCCAGGCAGCGGCCCTTGATGTCGTACAGCCAGCCGTGGTAGAGGCAGCGCAGCCCGCCGTCTTCCACCCGCCCGTAGCTCAGATCCGCTCCCCGATGCGAACAGTGCAGGCCCAGCAGCCCTGGCCGGTCCTGATCGTCGCGGAACAGCACCAGGTCCTCGCCGAGGATCCGAACTGGCAGGGGAGCCCCGCCAGTCGGCAGCTCCTCGGACAGAGCCGTGGGCTGCCAGTAGCGGCGCATGAGGTCCCCGCACGGCGTTCCCGGGCCCGTTTGGGTGAGAAGCTCGTTCTCGCGCTGTGTCAACATGGTTCCTATCTCCGTCGGCGCCGCGCGTCAGCGAAGGCCACCTGGCCGACGCGATTATACTCAGTTCCCAATTCTCGTTTGGAGGATCCCGGAAATGACCGAAGCACCCGTACTCGAGCTCCAGGACGTCGTCAAGCGGTTTGGGGCTGTAGTCGCGGTAGACCAGGTGAGTATCACCGTTCAACCTGGCGAGGTGTTCACCCTACTGGGACCGAGCGGTTGTGGTAAGAGCACGACCTTGCGCTTGGTCGCTGGCTTGGAGCAGCCAGACGAAGGCAGCCTACAGCTGCGCGGCAAGACCATCGCCTCCGCTACCGAACGGGTATTCCTTCCGCCCGAGAAACGAAACATGGGCATGGTCTTCCAGTCCTATGCCATCTGGCCGCACATGACCGTCTTCGAGAATGTGGCCTTTCCTCTTCAGCTGCGCCACTGGCCGAAGGCGAAGATCCAGGAGGCAGTGGCCAAGGTGCTGGAGTTGGTAGGCCTGGGCGGGCTTCAACAGCGCCCGGCCACGATGCTCAGCGGCGGCCAGCAGCAGCGCGTGGCGTTGGCTCGAGCGCTCGTCTACAACCCTGACATCCTGCTCCTGGACGAGCCGCTCTCCAACCTCGACGCCAAGCTGCGCGAGCACATGCGCGTCGAGCTCCGCAGCCTGCAGCGACGCCTGGGCATCGCCGTGCTGTTCGTGACGCACGATCAGGCGGAGGCAATGGGACTATCGGACCGTATCGCCGTGATGAACAACGGGCGGATCGAGCAGATCGGCAGTCCCATGGAGGTTTACGAGAAACCAGCGACCGGCTTCGTACGCGACTTCCTGGGGCATGCCATCACGCTCGAGTGCACCGTGCATCGTGAGGCGGGTGCGACGTGGCTCGAGCCGTCGGGCGACCCAGCTTCTCGACTCAAATTCGTGAACGGTAATCTCGACGATTACGCCGACCACAGCTCGGTCGTGCTCTCCTGCCGTCCGGAGGACCTTCAGCTGTTGCCCGCCGGCTCGTCGCCGGAAAACGCCCTGCGCGCAACGGTCGAAGAGGTGCTGTATCTGGGCGAGCGGATGGAATATCGCGTCCGGACCACCGGTGATCGCTCGTTCTTGATCTCGAGCTCGCGTCACGGCCGCTACGACCTCGGTGCCGAGCTGGATCTGGTCATCGACATCGGCGGCGTCATCCTGTGGCCGCAAAAGCCCGCCCCAGCCGCCGCCTGATTCCCTTGACAAGCGAATAGCCGGCGGTCCACAGTACTGCCAAATATCTCTACTCCGAGGAGCGGCAGAGGCATGAAGCACGTTTGGGAAACAGGTCTGGCGGCTGTCGCCGCGCTGACAGTAGTGCTGGCCGGTTGTGGCTCGGCCACCCCTGCCGCCAGCTCAGGCGCGCCCGCCAGCAGCGCCGCCGCGACGGGTCAATCAGGCAAGCAGACGCTTGACACCCTGGTGGCCAAGGCCAAGCAGGAGGGTGCGCTCAGCGCCAACATCCGTCCTGGGCTGGGGCCCATCATTCCCGAGCTCACCGCGGCGTTCAACAAGCGCTTCGGCCTGAATCTGCAAATCAACCTCGACGCTCTGA
>DATGVV010000618.1:0-5165 GCA_035299885.1 Chloroflexota bacterium
CTGGACGCCATGCCGGTCTGGGAGCAGATGCGCGACGTCTACTACGAGCGCCTGGGCTGGGATCGCGCCACCGGCAAACCCTTCGCCCGGCGGCTGCGCGAGCTGGGCCTGCCCGACGTGGCCCGTGACCTCTGGGGGTGATACCAGCGAGCGCTCGTCGTTGGGCGATCCTGAGACAGCCCAGCGCCATGGCGCCAGTGGCCATGTCGTGCGCTGCCCTGGCCCTGGTGCTGCACCACATTCTCCGGTTCGGTGTTGCCAGCCAGGCCGATGAGGGCCTCGAAGCCCATCTGTGGCAGCTGCTGATAGCGGGCCAACTGCCGGTGGTGGCGTTTTTTGCCCTCACATGGCTGCCCCGCCGTCCAGGACCGGCGCTGCTGGTGCTGGCCGTGCAAGCCGCTGCCGGGCTCGCCGCGCTGGCGCCGGTGTTCCTCCTCGAGTGGTGAATCACGTGCCTGGTCAATGCATCACTGTCGAGCTGCTGCCCTGGCTGCCGCGGCTGGTCGGCCAGCCCGAAGGCCGCGCCGCCAGGCTAGAGCTGGACTACGTCGAGGGCGAGACCGTGGCCGGCTTCCTGGCTCGGCTGAGCGCCGCCTACCCGCAGCTCGGCGCCGACCTGTGGGACCCGCAGCGCGGCGCGCTGCGCATGCCCATCGAGGTGGCGGTCAACGGCAGCGTGCTGGGCATCCACCACCACCTCCACAGCCCGCTTGCGCCTGGCGACGAGGTCCTGCTGCTGCCGCAGTACCAGGGCGGGTAGGGCGCTGCGCGCCGAATTCAGAATTCAGATGATGACGGTTCGGAGCGACGTGGTGGGCAGCTTGCTGCGGCCGCCGGAGCTGCTGGCCGCGCGGCGGCGGCTAGCCGCGGGCCAGGCCGGCGGCGGCGAGTTCCAGGCCATCGAAGATCGCGCCGTGGACGAGGCCATTGCCCTGCAGGAGCAAGCTGGGCTGCAGGTCGTGACGGATGGCGAGCTGCGCCGGACCTCCTTCCAGAGCGGGCTGGTCGACTCCGTCGATGGCTTCGGCGAGGTGCCCCTGGAGGCGTACCTGTGGGGCGAATGGCAGGGCGCCGGGCCGGACAGTTGGGCCGTCGAGCGACCGGCCGGACTGGGCGTGCGCTCCCGCCTGCGCCGCCTGCGCTTCTCGGCTGCCGAGGAGTTCGCCTATCTGCGCGGCCGGACCTCGCGCATCCCCAAGGTCACGCTCAGCAGTCCCGGCCTGTACGCCAACCTATGGTCGCCCGAGGTGTCCGGCGGCGCCTATCCCACCCTCGACGCCTTCCTGGCCGACGTGGTGGCCCTGCTGCGCGACGAAGTGGCCGAGCTGGCGCGGCTGGGCGCGACCTATGTCCAGCTCGACGCGCCGCACTACGCGCTGCTGCTCGACCCCCGCACGCGCGCCTTTTACGAGGACCGCGGCTGGCCGGCGGAGTGCTGGCTGGCCCAGGGGGTGGATCTGGACAACGCCGTCATGGCCGGGTACCCGGCGGTCACCTTCGGGCTGCACCTGTGCCGTGGCAACCAGCGCAGCCGCTGGCTGGTGAGCGGGGACTACGGGCCGCTGGCGGGGCTGTTCCGCCAGACGGCTGCGCAGCGGCTGCTGCTGGAGTACGACGACGACCGCTCAGGCTCCTTCGAGCCCCTTCGCCAGGTGCCCGAGGACAAGCTGGTGGTACTGGGGTTGGTCAGCACCAAGTCAGATCGCCTCGAGTCGCCAGACGAGCTGCGGGACCGCATCCACCAGGCAGCGCGATGCATCGATCTCGAGCGGCTGGCGCTCAGCCCCCAGTGCGGCTTCGCCTCGTCCTTGTTGGGCAACGAGATTGCGCCCGAGACCCAGCTCGCCAAGCTGGAGCTGGTGGCCCGCACGACCGCGGCGATGTGGGGCTAGGCCAGCTGCGCCGGGCGGTCGATGATGCCGAAGCTGAGCTCGCCCTCGGCGGCCACCTCGCCGCCGATGGTGGCCGACAACCGCCCCTTGCCGAAGCTGCCGCGCAGGCGCAGCAGCTCGGCCTCCAGGCGCACCTGGTCGCCTGGGCGCACCATGCGCCGGAACTTCCAGCCATCCAGCCCGGCCAGCACGCCGATCTTGCCCCGGTACCCGTCCAACCCCAGCGCGGCGACCGCGCCCACTTCGGCTAGCGCCTCCACCAGGATGGCGCCCGGCAGCACCGGGAAGCCGGGGAAGTGGCCGCTCAGGATCAGCTGATGGCGGCCGACGTCATCCATCCAGCCAACCGCCCGCCGGCCGTACTCCACGTCGCTGATGCGGTCCACGAACAGGAATGGCTGGCGGTGGGGGATGATGGCCTCGATCTCAGCGCGGCTCAGCTCAGGCATGGAGGCCATTCTACGAGTCTACGGGCCGGACGCCCGCCGGTCACGGCCGGCCGAACGGGCGGCCTAGCGAGGTGCTACGTCGATCGGCTGGCCATTCAGCTCGAATGTGCTGGCCATAGGCACGGCGGTCTGGACCAGCTGCTCGGCAAAGCAGCCGCGTTTGGCCGCTCGGACGATGCGCGCCACGACGTCGGCCGGTTCGGGCGACTCCAGGACCAGGTGGCTGCGCAGCTGGCTGACGCCGGCCTCGTTGGTATCGGCCATGCTGAACCAGGCCCGTGGACCGTAGTACACTTGTTCCAATTTTGGCGATGCCCATCCGCATCCTCGATGCCGACAGCGCGGCCAAGATCGCCGCGGGCGAGGTGGTCGAGCGGCCCGCCTCGGTGGCCAAGGAGCTGATCGAGAACGCCATCGACGCCGGCGCGACCGACATTCGCATCGAGCTCAAGGACGGCGGCATCGCGCTCTTGCGGGTGATTGACAACGGCGCCGGTATCCCGGCCGGGGAGTTGCCGCTGGCCTTCCAGCGCCACGCCACCAGCAAGATCGGCTCGATCGAGGACCTGCCGCTGGTGGCTACGCTGGGCTTCCGCGGGGAGGCCCTGCCCAGCATCGCCGCCGTCAGCCAGGTCAGCTTGGCCTCGCGGCCGGCCGGCGCCGCCAGCGGCAGCCAGCTGCGGGTCCACGGCGGCGAGATCGTGGAGCAGTCCAGCCTGGGCTGCCCGCCCGGCACCGGCGTGGGCGTGCGCGAGCTGTTCTACAACACGCCGGCCCGGCGCAAGTTCCTCAAGACGCCGCTGGCCGAGGGCGGCCAGGTGACGCGGCTGGTGGGTCATTTCGCGCTGGCCTACCCGGGCATCGCTTTTAGCCTCATGGCCGACGGCCGGGCGGTGTTCCGGTCCAGCGGCGGGGGCGACCTGAGCGACGTGATCGCCCGGCTGTACGGCCCCGAGGTGGCCCGCGGCATGATCCCGGTCGATCTCAACGACGGCTTGCAGGTGCGCGGCTACGTCAGCCAGCCGCAGGTCAGCCGCGCCAGCCGCAGCCATATCTCGCTGTTCGTGAATGGGCGGCTGATCCAGGGCCGTTCGATGCTCCACGCGGTGGAGGAGGCCTACGCCTCGCTGCTGATGGTTGGCCGCCACCCGGTGGCCGTGCTCAACGTCAACCTCGACCCGGCCCAGGTGGACGTCAACGTCCACCCCAGCAAGGCCGAGGTCAAGTTCGCCGCCGAGCGCCAGGTGCTGGGCCGCATCCACCAGGCGGTGCACCAGGCGGTGGCCCGCTACGCGCCGGTGCCGGTGATCGAGATGCGGGCGCCGCTGATCGGTTCGGTGCCGGGGCCATTGCCGCCGGAATTCAGAAGTCAGAATTCAGAATTCGGAGGCGCCGGCACCGAATTCGAGCCTTCGCGGGGGACCTTTTCCGGTGGCCAGCGCCCCGTAGACGCTGAATTCCGCGTCCCGAACGTGCTCGGGACGCTGCCCATGCTGCGCGTGCTGGGCCAGCTGGCGCTGACGTACATCATCGCCGAGGGGCCGGGCGGGCTGTACCTGGTCGACCAGCACGCGGCCCACGAGCGGGTGCGGCTGGACGCCATCCAGCGCTCGCGCCAGAACGACACCGGCCAGGCACCCGACGCCCAGCTGCTGCTGCAGCCGCTGACGGTTGAGGTCTCGCCGGTGCAGGCCGCCGCCGCCGGCGCGGCCCAACCGGCGCTGTCGCGCCTCGGCATCGAGCTGGAGCCGTTCGGCGACCGCACCTACCTGCTGCGGGCCATCCCCGCCGCCATGCGCCTGGACCAGGCGCGCGACACGATCGGCGCCATGCTGGACGAGCTGGCCGCCGAGGCGCCGGGCGACTGGGATGACGCGGCCGCCCACTCGCTGGCCTGCCACACCGCCGTCCGCGCCGGCCAGGCGCTGTCCGAGGAGGAGATGCGCGCCCTCATCGCCCAGCTGGAGACCTGCTGGTCGCCCCAGGCCTGCGCCCACGGCCGGCCGACCATGGTCCACCTGTCCCAAGCGCAGCTCGAGCGCGAGTTCGGCCGGCGCTAGGCGCCCCCCGCGGGGCGCTCGTGCGATGATCGTGCCGACGCTATGCCCATCTTCGAGTCGCGCTGGGATGATGCCCACGCGAGCACGCTCGACGCGGTCGACTTGCTGGCCTATCGCTCCAACCTGCTGGGTGCGGACGAGCGCATCGTCAACCGCGGCGGGGGCAACACCTCCACCAAGCACATCGCCGCCGACTACCGCGGGCGCGAGGTGCAGGCGCTGGCGATTAAGGCCAGCGGCTACGACCTGAAGACGGCGCCCCGGGCGGCCTTTCCCGACGTGGCCCTGGAGGCCATTGCCGAGGTCCGCCGCCGTGAGGCGATGTCCGACGAGGACATGGTCGACTACCTGGCCCACGCGCTGCTCGAACCCAGCGCGCCGCGGCCCTCGATCGAGACGCTGCTGCACGGCTTCCTGCCCTGGCGCGACGTCGATCACGTCCACGCCGACGCCATCGTCAGCTTCTGCATGGCCGAACAGGGCGAATCCCTGACCCGCAGGGTCTTCGGCGATGAGGTGGTGTGGGTGCCCTACATCCGGCCCGGCTTCACCATGGCCACGTGGTGCGCCGACGCGGTGGAGGCCCAGCCCCAGGCGCGGGCTGTGTTCCTGGGCAAGCATGGCCTGGTCACGTGGGCCGAGTCGGCCAGGCAGAGCTACCTCAACGCGCTGGAGTTCATCAACCGCGCCGCCGAGTACATCGAGCAGCAGGCGCGCGGCAAGACCGTGTTCGGCGGCCTGGAGCGGCCCGCGCCGCCGCCCGA
>DATGVV010000619.1:0-1785 GCA_035299885.1 Chloroflexota bacterium
GGAGGTGTCGATGCGCACGATCTCGGCGTGCGGATGGCGGCTGCGCAGGATCTTGCCGTGCAGCATGCCCGGCAGCCGCAGGTTGGGCAGATAGTTCTCCTGACCACTGACCTTGAGGACCGCGTCGAGCTTTTTGACGCGCGTCCCGACGGCGGTCACGTGGCCATCAGCTCAGCGGCGTATTGCACGGCCTCGACGATCTTGGCGTAGCCGGTGCAGCGGCACAGGTTTCCGGCGAGTGCCTCGCGGATGTCGTCCTCGGTGGGCTGAGGATTGTCCTGCAGCAAGGCCACGGCGGACAGCACCATGCCCGGCGTGCAGAAGCCGCACTGGATAGCCCATTTCTCGACGAAGGCGCGCTGCACGGGGTGCAGCTGCTCGCCGTGTGCCAGGCCCTCGATGGTCACGATGTCATGCCCGCCGGCATCCACCGCCAGCATCAGGCAGCTGCACACCGGCTGGCCATCGCGCAGCACGATGCAGCAGCCGCAGTCGCCGCTCTCGCAGGCTTTGTTCGCGCCGAGCAGGTCCAGGTCGTTTCGCAGGTAATCCAGCAGCGTGCGATTCAGCGGCACGTCCTCGTTTATCTCGCGGCCATTCAGCCGAAAACTAAGCCGCACGGAGGTACTCCAGGCCGCGCCGGGTGAGGGCGCGGACCAGCTTCAAGCGGTAGGCCGCGCTGGCCCGAAAGTCGTCGCGCGGCGTGGCCTTGGAAGCGACCAACTCCACGGCCTCGTCGATAGGCAGTCCATCGGGTAGGTCGACCACGATCGGGGTCGGGCCGCACGAGCCGAGGACGGCTCGACGATCGGTGAGCGCCACACTGCACACCTGCGCGTCAGCCAGCCGCCGCGTCGAGTGGCGCAGGTAGACTGCGCGGCGGTCTGCGCCTATCAGCCGCACGCCGGTAATCAGCTCGCCGGGCTTCAGGGCCGTTTGGCCTGGGCCGAGGTAGAAGTCGCGGAGGGGGAGGACCCTCACCCCTTCGGCTGCGCTCAGGGCAGGCCTGCCCTGTACCGCCGCGGCTGGAGAGGGTTCATAGATGTCTAGGTGGGCGTCCAGTGCCAGAAGCGGCTGGACGAGGTCGGCTTGGGGGGAGGCCCAGGCGATGTTGCCGCCCACGGTGCCCATGCTGGCCACCGCAGGCAGGGCCATAAGCCGCGCGGCCATGCCCAATACGGGAAAGCGACCCGCCAGCAGCGGTGAGCGGCGGACGCCGGCCAGCGTGGTCAGCGCGCCGATTCGGATATCGTCGCCATCTTCGGAGATAGCGGCCAGCCCGGGCAGGCCCTTGATATTGACGATCAGCCTTGGCGGCGGCAGCCATTTGAAGGTGAGCAGCAATTGCGTGCCGCCGGCCAGGGCAGCGGCGCCCTCCTGCTTCAGAAGTTCCGAAGCCTCTTTTAAGCTCATGGGAGCCGCATACTCGAAAGGCTTCAATCAGGTTCCCTCACCTAGCCTCTCCCGCCGCGGCGGGAGAGGAACTGCTTGAGGGACGGCGATCAATCACACGCACAGCTTTGCCTTCCGGGCGGTCCATCTCGCCGGGTTTGTAGAAGCGGAACCTCGGCCGAAAGCCGATCAGGTCCGCGAAACGCTGCCGCAGCGGGTCGACGTTCGGTTCCGTCCGGACTTCGCACTCAACCGTCACTACGTCCAGTCCGGCGTCCTCGGTTAGGACGAGCTGGTAGTGGTTGTCGATGGCGGGCTCGCTCAGCAGCAGCGCCTCGACTTGCTTGGGATAAAAGTTAACGCCGTTGGCGATGAGCATGTCGTCCGCACGGC
>DATGVV010000620.1:0-1738 GCA_035299885.1 Chloroflexota bacterium
GCAGGTCGTAGCGGTATCCGTCGCCTTCAAGGCTGGCCAGGTCCCCAGCCTTGACCTGTGTGGCCACGATGGCATCCACATCGGAACGGACGACCGAGAGCATGTCAGGTGATATAGCTTAGTCAGTAGCTGCCGATGGAGTGAGAATTTTGTTCACGCTGCGTGTTGGAGACCGATGGCGTCGGAGAGATGGTCGAGGGCGGTGTCGATCTCACGGAAGGCAGTCTGGACCGAGTTGTGGTGTGGTGATGGGGGGCGACGGCTGCTGTTGGTGACGAGGGTGGCGAGTGGACCAAGCAGGCGTATCCGCAACTTGACCAGGAGCACACCGAGCTTGAGCCCCAGCGGAGTCAGGCGGTAGCGCCGAGTGGCGCCGATGCGTTCGACGAGCCCTTTGGCACGGAGCTTGGCCAGGTCGTAGCGCAGTTGGCTGAGGCGGTAGTCGGCCTCCGCCAGTTGATGACGGCCCAAGATGCGGGTGTGCAGCTGACGGGTCGTCCAGTCAGGGGTAAAGGCGGCGGGATGCAGCAGCGTGTCCAGCACACGGATCAGTCGGTCATCGTGCAGCTTCAGGCCAGGGATTCGGCGCTGCCCGACCACGGTCGGCGTGGCCAACGCCGCCAGTTGCCCGCTATCGACGGTGCTCGCCAACAGCTCCGCCTGGAGTGCCAGGCAGCGCTCATTGGTGGCCGCCAGCTTCTCGCGCAACAGCGGCAGGTTTTCCAGTCGGCGGCCGACGCCAAAATGACGGGTATCGTTTGAGCAGGTTTCGTTGCGCAGGATGCGATCTCCGTGTCGATCACCGCGGGTGTATTGCTTGGCGAATGACGTCTCGTAGTACCAGCGCAGCACCGGGTGACCGGTCTCGCGCTGATCGAGCACGGTCTGCAGCTTACCCTGGTACCGACGGTTGATCCGTCGTCCGAACAGGTGGGTGGTCCGTTCGGCGCCGCCGACCAGCACGCCCAGTTCGCAAGCGCGTTGGAACAACGCCTTCAGCGGCGCAGACCGTTTGAAGACGATGTCGGTGGCCAGCTCCATCTGAGCCATGCTGTAGCGATAGCCAGGCCCCAGTGCCGTGCGCTCAGCTGCGCTGAACGTGGGCACGAGTCGCCGCACCCAGTAGGCGCAGCGTCGCTGCACGAGGGCGGCGCTCAAGCGATCGGCGGCAGCCTGCAGCGCGGCCACATCGGCCACACCCAGAAAGGCATTGTCGTCTTTGCGGAAGCGCACCCCGGCGCGTGTCAGCTCCTGGGCGACGAATGAATGCCCGTTCAGGTAGCAGGTGACGTTGAACGGGAAGTAGCTGGCCACCCGCAGGCTCATCGGTCCCATGATGGGGTCCAGGATGTACCAGTAGAAGTGCAGGAAGCGTTTTCGACAGGCCTTGATGAGGCGGTAGTTGCCATCCCCACTGGGTGGCTTCCGTCGCGGCGTGTAGGACACGAAGGTGCGGCTCTGCTCCATGCTCGTCAGCACACACGCCACGCCCTGCGCGCCCTTCAAGCGTCGGTAGTAGGGCTCGACCAGCTTCTCTTTCCGCACACCACTCGGCGCGGCCAGGACCGGGATGGCGTGCTCGTCGGTCACCTGTCGTACCCAGGCGCGGTAGGCAGCGGTGCGCTGCTCAAGGACAGCTGGCTCGATGCAGGCCACGCCAACGAGGTCGTGGAAGAAGTAGACGAGGTTCTCTGGGCGCTGCAGTCGCTCGATGTAGCCGGTCACGACGATGCGATCC
>DATGVV010000621.1:0-7467 GCA_035299885.1 Chloroflexota bacterium
GGAGGTGGGGCTGTTCGGGAACGCCGCTACGCTGACAACGTTCTGGCGGGCCGGCGATCCGATTCCAGAGGATCTACGGTTTGCGCTGGCCACCACGCGCTCGTCGGACGGGGCGCTGTCCGGACTACGTCACGATGCGGCGGCCGCGCCGCTGTGGTGGCCGACCAGCCGCTGGCAGCCGAATCAGCTGATGCGTCTGGAGATGAGCCTGGACCGGACAGCGGGCATTCAGGCCCTGGGGGTCAGCGTAGACGACAGCCAGGGGCGGCGCCTTCAAGCTAGCGGCGGTACGCTTTGGGACGGCGGCGCCATTGTGGCCGTTGCCCGACTGTAAATACGATGAAGTTGCTATCGAGTCTGGTCATCGGTGTTGCCGTGCTGACGATTACGGCTTGCGCGGAACGAGCCACGGCAAGCCCCGCGGCGGAGGTGGAGACCGCGCCGAGCCCGGAGGCGACGGCGGCGCCTGAACTGCCAACTCCAACACCAGTGCGAGCATTCGATCCGCAATCGAGCCTCGTGCCGGCGGGGTATCCCACGCCGACGACGACGGGCGAGCGACTGCTGCCGGGCGGGCCGCCGCGGGATCCGGGGCCGCTGGATTGGGCGCGGCCTGGGCCATATCTGCCGCCGGGCTGGACCGATTTCAACCTCAACACCTTCGCCCCCAACCGGCGGCTGGTCACCGCCTACTACTTCTACTGGCACAACCTGGCCGACCCGGCGCGGCGCGGACGCTATGAGAGCCGGCAGTTCGATGCTCCGCCCGATCTGGACCACTACAGCTTCCTGCTGCCGGAAACGCACGAGCGGCAGTTCAACGATATGGTCGACGCCGGGCTGGACTTCGTGCTGCCGGTGTACTGGGGCGAGCCAGGCCACCCTGGCCGGACCACGTCCGAGACATACCCGCACTACTGGAGCACCGAGGGCATACCGCCCATGATCGAGGCGCTCGACCGCCTGGCGGCGGCGGGCAAGCAGCTCCGGACGGCCATGTTCTACGACACGACGATCATGGCCAACGCCGATCTGACAACGCCCGCGGGCAAGGACTACTTCTACGTCAACGTGCGCGACTTCTTCTCGCGTATTCCGCCGAAATATTGGGCGGCCATCGGCGGCAGGCCCATCGTGTGGCTGTACGACACGCTGTGGATCTCGAAGTTCGACCAATCTAGCCTGGACTATCTGTCCGGTCGTTTCGCCCAGGACTTCAACGGCATGCGGCCCTACGTCGTGCGCGAGGCGCAGTGGGAGCGCAGCAAAGGCGTGGACCCGCCGCGGACGCTGAAATCGGACGGCATGTACGGCTGGGGAGCGGCCGCCAGCGGCTACAACCCCGACCCTAGGTTCAGCGTGGCCGAGGTGGGCCCGGGCTTCAGGAACACGGCCTACTGCACCGGCGGGCCAGCCAACAACTGCTTCGACATCAGCCGTGAGAACGGCGCGTATTTCGAGCGCCAGCTCAGGCAGGCGGTGGCCAGCCCGCGCAACATCATGGCCATGGAAACCTGGAACGAGTTCAGCGAGGGCACGGACGTCGCCGAGACCGTGCAGTACGGCCGCACGTACATCGAGCTGGCCCGTAGGTACGCGGACCGGTTCAAATCCACGCAGATTCGGCGAGCGTAGATGTGGCCATGAGAGCGGCGGCCAGCGCGGTGGCCAGCGGGCTGGTGCTGCTGCTGATGGTGTGGGCCAGGGCCGCGCTGCAAGTTCGAACGCTGCCCGAGCGCCTAATGGAAACGTTCCTGCTGGTGATCCCGCCGGACCAGTTTGAGGCCGCAATCGAGAAGTACGGCCCCATGGCCAAGGAGTTCGCGCTAATCGGCACCAATCTGGCTATGTTCGTGGCGCTGTTCGTGATTGGCCTGCTGGGGCTGCGCTACATCCGGCCGGCGGCCGGCCTGCTGGTCCTCGGAATTGGGCTGTGGCTGCTGGCCGTAGTGGTCATTTTCCCGATCACCGGCGGCGGCTTGTTCGCCACCAACCTGTTGTTCCAGAGCCCACTGATGATTAACGCCATCTATCTCGGAATTGGGCTGGCTTACGCATCTGTCCTCCTCGGCGGGCGGTCGATATCGGTGGGTCCTCCGGTGGTCGAGACACGCCGGGCATTTTTCACCGGGCTGGCGGCTACGGCGGCGAGCTTTTTGGTGACCATCTGGTTTGGCCGCTCGAACGGCACCGTGAGGAGCGCGCTGCCGCTGGCGTCCATCGCCCCCGAGGAGTCACCTACGCCTGAGCCATCCCGAGCCGCGGTGTCAGCCGCCTCCAGCTCCGCCGCGGCGGTTGCCGCGCCCCCCGCAGCGAGCGCAACCGCGAATCCCTACCCCGAACCGCCACCGCCGCGCGAGCTTCCGCGCGATAAGGACGGCGCGCTGCTGGCGGTGAATCGTCCGAGGGGCCAACTGCAGCCAGCGGTCACCGCCAACGATGACTTCTACACGGTCACCAAGAATGCCGGCGGCGACCCGCGCATCAACGCCCGCGATTGGCGGCTGATTATCGACGGAGCCGTGAACAAGCCGGTGCAGCTCGAATACCTTGCCCTGCGGCGGTTGCCGCAGGTGAAGTTCTACAAATCGCTGGAGTGCATCAGCAACCTGACGGCGAAATGCGAGCTGACGGCCTTCGGCTGCGATCTGCTGAGCACAGCCGAGTGGACCGGGGCGCGGCTGACGGACGTGTTCAAGCTCGCAGAGGGGCTGAAGCCGGGGGTGGTGGCCATCGCGGCCATCGGCGCTGACGAGTTCTCCAGCTCGCTGCCGCCGGACGTAGCCAGCGATCCGAACGTGATTCTGGCCTACGAGATGAACGGCTCGGTCCTACCCCGCGAGCATGGCTTCCCGGTGCGGGTCATCATCCCCGGCCGATACGGGGTGAAGAACGCCAAGTGGGTCATCAACCTCAAAGCCATGACGCAGCCGTACGTGGATTGGTACGGCCAGCGGAACTGGAGCCAAACGGCCATCGTGAGGACGATGTCGCGCATCGACGAGCCAGCCAACGGCGCGACAGTAAAGCCCGGCATGAACCGTGTGGCGGGCGTGGCCTACGCCGGCGACCGCGGCATCTCGAAGGTCGAGTTCAGCGCCGACGGCGGACGGAGCTGGCAGCAGGCGAGCTTGGTCGAGCCGCCGCTGGGCAAGGACACGTTCGTGCGCTGGCAGGGCGCCTTCCAGGTGGGCGCCGGCCAGGCGGCAATGCTCCTCACGCGAGCCACCGACGCAACGGGCCAGCTTCAGCCGGAGACCTTCAATTTGCCGCAGCCGAACGGCGGCAGCGGCTGGCACAGCATCGAAGTGAAGGTCGCCGTCGCCTGAGCAGTCGTACCCTTTTGTCATGCCGAACGCAGTGAGGTCCGTGACCCAAACAGCGAATTCCTCGTTTCGCTCGGAATGACAAAGGGAAACCGGAATTGCCTGACGTTGACCTAGTCATCCACAACGGCACCCTCGTCACGGCCGAGGACGAGCTGCCGGGGACGGGCATCGCCATCGAGAACGGCACGATCGTGGAGGTCGCGGCCGACGATCGGCTGCCCAGCGCCACCCGCCGGCTCGACGCCAGGGGCAACCACATCCTGCCCGGCGTCATCGATGACCACGTCCATTTCCGCGAGCCGGGCTTGACCTACAAGGAGGACTTCGGTACTGGCTCGCTGGCAGCGGCCATGGGCGGCGTGACGTGCGTGATCGACATGCCGAATACGCGGCCACCTACGGCCACGGCCGAGCTGGTGCGCGAGAAGCAGCGCCTGGCCGAAGCGCACTCGTACGTCGATTTCGGCCTGTACGGGCTGATCGCGCAGGACAACATCGACGAGCTGCTGCCGATGGCCCAGGCCGGCGTGGCCGGCTACAAGTGCTACCTGGGCGAGACTACCGGGAATATCCCCGCGCCAGACGACGGCATGCTGCTGGACCAGATGGGCGTCATCGCTTCGGCCGGGCTGCGAGCCGGCTTCCACGCCGAGAACAACGCCATCATGCAGCACTACATCCGCAAGTTGAAGGCGTCTGGCCGAACGGACGCGCGGGCGCATTTGGACAGCCGCCCTGCCGTGTGTGAGGTCGAGGCCATCCACCGGGTTTGCACGCTGGCCACCTGCAGCGGCTGCAAGGTGCACATCTTCCATCTGTCGTCGGCAGATGGGCTGGAGGCCATCCGCCACTGGCGCCAGCGCGGCATCGACGTCACCTGCGAGACCGGCCCGCACTACTGCTTCTTGCCGGACGACATCTACGAGCGCGTGGGCTCGGTGGTGCGCATGAACCCGCCCGTGCGAGGGGGCGGCGCCGCCCTGCTGGCTGGCCTGGTTTCGGGTGACATCGAGTGCATCGCCACTGATCATTCGCCGCACACGCCTGAGGAGAAGCTGCACGCGGACATCTGGCAGGCGGTCTCCGGCTTCGTGGGTGTGGAGACAAGCGTGCAGTTGTTCCTGTCGGAGGCGGTGAACGCCACCAAAATGACCCTGCCGCAGTTTGTGGCCGCCTCCTCGACGAACGTGGCCCGAGCTTGGGACCTCAGCTCGAAAGGTCAGCTCGCGCCGGGGTTCGACGGCGACGTGACCATCGTGGACCTTCGGCGCGAGTGGACGCTCGAGGCGTCGAAGCTGCATAGCCGCAATCACGTCACGCCGTTTGACGGCTGGCGCGGCCACGGCCTCCCGGTCGCGACCATCGTCCGCGGCCAGCTGGTGATGGAGGACGGCCAGCTGGTGGGGCAGGCGAGGGGAAGGATGGTCAAACGGGATATGTCATTCTGAGGAGCCGCAGCGACGAAGAACCTTCCCGCGTCGGGCGAAGAAGGTCCTTCGCTGCGCTCAGGATGACATGAACAGGGCCGTAGGCCAGCCCGTGCTCATGCCCGATGCCGCCGAGCGGGTGCGGGGCACGGTCACGTTTACGGGCAACTTCGAACAGCCGGGGATGCTGCACGGCAAGATCGTTCGCAGCTCGCACGCGCACGCCCGGATCGTGCGGCTGGACACCTCCAGGGCCGCGAGGTTGCCGGGCGTGGTGGCCGTGTTGACCGGCGCCGATTTGAAGGATGCGCCCATCAACTCTCACTACGGCCCGGTGCTGCCGGATCGGCCGCTGGTGGCCATCGACAAGGTGCGCTTTCACGGCGAGCCGGTGGCGGCGGTGGCGGCAATCGACGAGGACACCGCCCAGGAAGCAATCGACCTGATGGAGGTCGAGTATGAGGAGCTCCCGGTGCTGATTACGCCCGATCAGGCTCTCGCACCGGACGCGCCGCCCATCCACGACAGCATCGCCACACGTGACTTCCTGACCTTCCCGGACATCATCCTGAACACCGAGGCCGGCAAGAACATCTTCAACCATTACCGGCTGCGCCGGGGCGACGTCGAGCAGGGCTTCAAAGAGGCCGACGAGGTGTTCGAGGACACCTTCCGCACGCCGCACCAGCAGCATGTCTCGCTGGAGCCGCACATCACACTGGCGCGCATCGACGGCGACCGGGTAACGCTGTGGTCCACGGCCGCCAGCCCGTACACCGCGCAGTTCCAGGTGGCGGAGACGCTGCGCGTCCCGAAATCCAAGGTGCGGATCATCGTCCACAACATCGGCGGCGCCTATGGCGGCAAGACCTATCCGCGGCACGAGCCGCTGGTGGCGGCACTGTGCTGGAAAGCGGGCGGCCGCCCGGTGCGGGTGGCGCTGACCAGAGCGGAGGAGTTCTACACCATCACCCGCCACGCCTCGATGACGACTATTCGGACCGGAGTCAAGCGCGACGGCCGCATGGTGGCCCGCCAGATCCGCATCCTGTGGGGCGCGGGCGCCTACGCCGACGTCAGCCCCCGCCTCATCAAGAACGGCGGCTACGGCTCGCCGGGGCCATACAACATCCCGCACATCGCGGTCCATTCCTATGCGGTCTACACCAACACCACGCCTTCGGGCGGCTTCCGCGGCTACTCCATCCCGCAGGTGGCCTGGGCCTACGAATCGCATCTGGACAACATCGCCCACGCGCTGGGCATCGACCCGCTGGAGATTCGGCTGCGCAACGTCATGCGCAGCGGCGATCCGTCGCCCACAAACCAGATCTTTGACGACCTGCACTACCCGGAATTGCTGGACGCTGTGGCCAAGTCCGTGAACTACTCACCCTCTCCTGCCGCGGCGGGAGAGGGCAGGGGAGAGGGTTCCATTCGGCGAGGCAAAGGTCTTGCCTGCACCTACAAAGGCACCATCACCCCTTCGACGTCGACGGCGTCGATCAAACTCTCCGAGGATGGCTCCGCCACGGTGCTGACAGCAACGACGGAGATCGGCCAGGGCTCGCGCACCGTCCTGGCGCAGATTGCCGCCGACGAGCTGGGGCTGCCCTTCGAGAAGGTGAGCGTCAGCTTCGCGGACACAGACGTCGTGCCGTGGGACCAGACGACCTCATCCAGCCGCTCCACGTACATGATGGGCACGGCGGTGGGACGGGCCGCGGGCGAGGTGCGCGACCAGCTCGCGCAGCTGGCGGCGGAGCTGCTCGAGGCCGCCAAAGCGGATATCGTGCTGCAGGACGGCCAAGCCTATGTCAGCGGCACGCCCGAGAAAGCCTTGGACTATGCCGCGATCATCCGCCGCACGCGCCAGGGCAACATCCTGGGCAGCGGCACGTTCAAGACCGAAGGCCAGCTCGACCCCGACACCGGTCTGGGCGTGGCCACCTGCCACATGCACCAGTGCACCGCCGCGGCAGAGGTGGAGGTCGACACCGAGACTGGCCAGGTGCGCATCCCGCGCCTCCGCGTGGCCGCTTATGCCGGCAAGGTCATCAACCCGACGCTGGCCTCACTCCAGATGGAGGGCAACGTCGCCTTCGGCGTAGGCCAAGCGCTCCTGGAAGAGATGGTCTACGACGGCGGGCTGCTTACCAACCCCAATCTGTCGGATTACATGATCCCGTCGTTCAAGGACCTGCCGGCCTCGTATGACAGCGTCATCCTGGAGGATTCCGCCGGCCAGGCCGAGCCCCACGGGCTGGGAGAGGGCACCACGGCGCCCGTTCCCGCGGCCATCGGCAATGCGATCTTCAACGCCACCGGCGTCCGCATCTACGACCTGCCGATTACGCCGGAGAAGATTCTGCAGGGACTCAGGAAGCAGGCGAGCTAGCGTCTAGCTATACTCCCGCCGTGCAGGTTCTGCTCGATCTCGAACCAACCGCCGATCGCCAGGCTATGACCATTGCGATTGCGCGAGCGGCCGCGAACCTGGTCCAAGTGGAGTCGCAGCAGTGGGGCGACTGGCCTTGGCTGCAGGTCCTAGACGCTGAAGACTTGGCCACATTTGTGAACGAGATGCAGGAGGCGATCGTGAGCGCCGCCGCCGGAGGAACTGCGGAGCCTATAGAGACTTTGCTCAACGAGTGGCAAGTCACCGCTGGGGCCCTGAAGGATCCTGAGTTTCGTGAACTTATGAGTCGTCC
>DATGVV010000622.1:0-2822 GCA_035299885.1 Chloroflexota bacterium
AGGCGGGGCGCATCGTTGCAGCTGGAGCCAGGATCGCCGGTGATCGCCGCCACGGTCGAGCCTTTGGGCAGCTTGCTGTAGTAGCCGTCCATGCCGAGCGACAGCAAGGCGCCGATGCGCATCCAGTTGCCGCCCGCGCACAGAATTCGAATCTCGAGTGCATCAGTCATCCTTCAGTCCTCCGCTCGTCGAATGAGCACGATGTCGTCGCCCTCCAACCGCACCTGGTACGTCGGCGCACACAAATTGGGATTGGTCACGCTTCGCCCGGTCGCCAGGTCGAACCGGAAGCGGTGCCAGGGACACACGATCTCACCATGGCGCACCTGGCCGAGCGCCAGCGGTCCACCGTAGTGCGGACAGGTGGCGCTGATGGCTCTGACCTCAGTGCCGTCTCGAAGCAGCGCGATCTGCCGCTTACCGACCTGAACGACTAGCGCGCGCTCCTCAGACAGCTCAGCCAGCTTGGCAGCTGGCCCGTTCCAGGCGGCCGGCCTGGGCTGCAGATCGCCAAATGCCTCCTGAACGCGGCGGGCGTAATCCTGCGCCAGATCTGCTTTGGCCTCACTGCTGCGGAAGCCGTATGTCTCAGGATGCACGACGCCGCACGACGCGCAGCGGCGGCGCGCTTCGTCCTGGTTGAAGGCCTGAACCAGTTCGGCTTGGGCCGCTAGAAATCCCTCCGGTGTGCCATCATGACGGACGTCCACCTTCTCGCCCAGCTGCACGCCGCATTGCTGACAGCGCCATTCGATGCTGTGACGGCGGTTGACGCCACTCCGGCCGCCCGCCAGCAGGACGTAATAGCGGCCGTCCGGAGTCGGCACCTGGAACCAGACGTGGTCCGTGTCCGAGATCAACCAGTAGCCGAATAAACCCTCGATGCAGTGCGGCGTGCCGGCATAGACGGCGTGGAGGGAGTAATGCTCGGTGGTGAGGTCGGCAACGCCGGCGGGCGTCCATTCGAACAGCCTCAACGGCTCCGACCCGGGGGCAAAGCTCTGCGACCACAGCCAGTACTTGCCGAACGCATGCAGCTGTCCGAGCTTCTGCTCCTGATCTGGCTTGCCGATGAGCAGCTCGAAATGCTCGAGCGCCGCGGCGATGGACGGGTCGCGCAGCGCCAGGCGCCGCGCGCTGCCGGCAGCCGTTACCATAGCTGCCTAGCTGCCCGCTCTTCCTCACTGTCTTTGGCGGAGTTCCAGCAGTAGCCCTTGGAGTTCACGTGGCGGCATTCGCGACAGACCTGGTTACGCAATCCTCAATCACTTTCTCGATGGGCTCCTTGACGAGCACATTGACATACATGAGGAACCTCCTCGCAACTCAGCGCTGATTGACAAATATCCTGTGCTTTCGCAATCATGCCAAATAACTGAGCGCCTGGAAAGGTGAGGCATGCCTCTACATAATCGAAGCGCCGGCTGGGCCACGATGGCCGCTCCCCGCCACAGCCATCTGCCAGACCGCAGTTCCGTCCAGCGCAACTGTTTCGTGGGCCGATACCGAGGCCGCGGCCAAGCGGGAAGGCAAGATCGTGGTGTGGGGACCGCCAGGTGCGGACGTGCGCGAGGGCCTGACCAAAGGCTTCCAAAAGAAGTACCCGGATATCCAGGTCGAGTTCACGGGCGGGGCAGGTGCCGACCTCGTGCCAAAGCTGACGGCGGAGCGACAAGCCGGCCAGTACCGCCCGACTTTGGCCTCGCCGGGCCGAGTCGGGCGGCTACGTCGTTTCAAGTCACTCACAAGCAGAGAGGATCACGATGAGCGAGCCGCTGACACTGTCCTTTCCGATCATGCGCTACGACATTGCGCTTCCACTTCTAGAGGGCCGGATCGACATTCCCGGTGTCAAGTTGGAGCCAGTGCGCGTACCAGCCATGATTTTCAATGCTGATTCACCGTACAAGGACGGCAACTTCGGCGTAGGCGACCTCAACGTCTGCTACTGGCTGCCTGCTATCGAGGCCGGTTGGGAGCTCATTGGCTTGCCGGTTTTCATAAAGCGCAAGCCCGTGTACGAGTACATCTTCTGCCGCGCGGACGCAGGCATCAGGACGCCCAAGGACCTGGAGGGCAAGCGTGTCGGAGGCCGGCAGCACCGCGTCTCGACCACCATCTGGCTGCGCGGCTTGCTCCAGCACCGCCACGGCGTGGACGTGTCGAAGATCCGCTGGGTGATCTGGATGGACGAGGTCTTCCCGGTGTATCGCAGCTTCCAGATGGAGCCGCCGGCCGACCCGCAGAAGAGCGTAGTCGACAGCCTGCTTGATGGTGACGTCCAGGCCATCATGACCGACATCTCGGACGCCCAGCTGTTCAATACGCTGGAGACGGATCCCAGGGTGGTGCGTCTCTTCCCCGACTACACGGCCGAGGACGAACGGCTGTACCGCGAGACGGGCATCTTCACGGCGGCCCACCTGATCGTCATGAGCAAGAAGCTGGACCGGCAGCACCCCGACCTGGCCCGCAAGCTCTACGACGCATTCGAGGCGTCAAAGGCCACGGCTTCCAACGACACCTTGAGCGATCAGCGGAGCTTCGCCATCCCGCAGCTTCGCGAGCGGTTCCTGGAGGCTGCCGAACGTTGGGGCGATCCCTGGAAAAACGGCATCACAGCCAACAGGTGCGAGATCGACACCTTCCTGCAGTACAACCTGGAGCAGGGCATGATCCGGAAGCCCATGACCTACGACCAGATCTTCGCCAAAGGGACGCTGGATACGTAGGCAGCCAGGTCTAGCTCGTGGACAGGAAGTCCAGCACGAGGCGGTTGAACTCGTCCGCATGCTCGGATTGGGCCCAGTGGCTGGCCGTTG
>DATGVV010000623.1:0-2827 GCA_035299885.1 Chloroflexota bacterium
CCCAGCCTTGGTCGAACTTGCCCTTGTATTTGGCGATCCATTCCTTTGGTACATGGTGCGGGGCGTGCGTGGCGCCGGGCGCGAAGTAGATGAAGAACGGCTTATCCGGCGTCAGCGATTTCTGGTACCCGATCCAGTCGATCGCCTGGTTGGTCATGTCTGTCATGAAATTATAGTTCGGATCATGCGACGGCTCGACCTGGTTCATCCCGTCATAGAGCAGCGGTGCCCATTGGTTGGTTTCTCCGCCGATGAAACCATAGAACTTGTCGAAACCCGAACGGGTCGGCCAGCGGTCGGTCGGACCGGAGGGGCTGACCTCCCAAGCCGCGGTCTCGTGCGACTTGCCGAAGGCGGCCGTGCTGTAGCCGTTCAGTCGAAGCATCTCCGCCAATGGCGCCACGCTGTTGGGGCGTTGCCCGGTTTGTCCGGGGAAGGCGGTGGCCGTCTCCGCGATCGAACCAAAGTTGTTCATGTGATGATTGCGACCGCTGAGCAGGGCCGTGCGAGTCGGCGAGCAGAGCGCCGTGGTGTGGAACTCGTTGTAGCGCAGTCCGGCGTTCGCCAGGCGCTCCACCGTCGGCATGTGGATGGGCCCGCCGAAAGCGCTGGATTGGCCGAACCCCATATCATCAATCAGCACGATGAGGACGTTGGGCGCGTTGGCCGGCGCCTTGACTTCGAACCGCGGCGGCGGCGTGGCATTCCGGGCATCGAATACGGTGCTGTGCGGGTACTGGGGTTCCGGCAGCGGCAGTACCGTGCGGTCGGTCGGGAGGACGACGCTCGCGGTGGCAGCTGCCTGAGCAGCGACGGGCGCTGTCGTCAGCAGAGCGAGCATCAGCGCCAAAGGTAAGCCGACGGCAAAGGTCATCGATGTTCGCGTCATGGCTGTCTTCGCTCCTTTTTGGCACCTCCGATGCCAGTTCTTGATTGCACCTCCTCCGAAAGCTGCGTGCCCGCTAGGCAGCCTACGGCGGCTCCTCTTTGTTTAGGGCACCCTCTCTTCGAGTGGCTTCTTCCTCAGCGAGTAACTTTACAACTATTTTGCGCTGAAGCTCATCACTTGGGTCCGCAAGGATTCGGAGATAACGCTCATACTTCCCGCTAACAAATCTGTCCATGCGGCTTTGCTGTCCATGAGGATTTCCAGTACGCCGCCATAAACAAAGGGGCAGGAATTAGATTTATGCTCGGAGTGGGCACTCGACCTGCAAGCACGCCGCGCCCTACTCCTTTCAGTTGGCCCGAACCGCACCAATAATCAGCACCTGTACACCCAGCCGCATGCACCATATGGCCCGCACTGCCAAACACGGCAGCTGCCATAGCCATAGGCACCGGCGGCAGCTGCGCCAACAGCAGTGGCTCCCACTCCGATGGCGACACCCCGACGCACCACGGCGCCGCGGTACACTCCGGCGTGGGCCACGCCCACGCGGACGCCAGCGCCTCTGTATACTCGCGCTGAGGCGTCACTCGAAATAAACGCAGCACTTAGGAGTGCAGTGACCGCCAGCGGGATCATGATTTGACGCGACATGGCTTATCCTTTCCTTTGATGGTCGAGAAACCTCCCATCAACGGATAACGATTGCCACTGGTCAAAATTGACAGTGGCTCGGCGGAAGCTGACGGAGACGGGTAGCTGCGCCGCCCTGGGCGCCTAGGAATTCACGGCAAAAATTTCGGGATTGATTTCTTCGGAATTATATTTCCAGGAATGGAAGGACAATTTCAGCAGGATGGTCGTGACAAATTCGGCCGGACTAAGCGCGTCCGGCAGTTGCGGAGGCCCTCGGCCCCCGAGTCGGGCTTCCTAGGCGCGTCAGGGAGAGAAGCTGAAGTCAATACCTCGCCAGGATTCGGCTGCCTTACCAAGGAAGTTCAGGCAGGCTTTGAGTTCGTGGACACCCTGCCGCACATCGAGCGGGTTACAGTCGCCGGTGCCCTCGAAGCAGAAATTGAGCGTATCGGTGCCGAAATCCATAAAGTGGTACTCGACTTTGCCTGACCTGCTGCTGGTAAAGACGCTGGCGAGCAACGGCTATAGAGTGGCCCGTGTCTATCGGGTCTGGCCGACGGGTGGAGCAGCAAGCTCAACAAAGAGGACCCGTTCAGCCTATTTATTCCCAATGAAACGTATAGGCCTCGGTGAACTCGCAATTTCTGCACGTAAAGACGTGCGTATCCACCTGCGTGCCGTCGTATGCGGGTTCGACAAGCTTCAATGGCATTTGCCCACCACAGGTAAGGCAGATCATTTTCGTAGTGATCACGCTGGGCGATCGTTGTGCAAGCATAGAAATCCCCCTTCGCCGATGTGCTTCAGCGCCAGTGCAACAGTGTCCGAAAAGCAGAACTTGGGAAACGCCCCTTGTCACCTTTTTGGCGGCGACTTTCTGAAGCGGCTATACGCTCCTTAGCTGTTGATGTCCGTGAGAAACTTCACTATCGCGCCTGTTAAATTTCCCAGTAGTGATGGATTGGGGGGTTAAGTACTGCTCCTGCATTCCTGGCTATACTTGCTGTGGGAATTTTCGCAGGAGGCCGTGGGCCCAATATCGCAATCGGAGGTTTTCGCCGGCAAACCGGGCTCAGACATCTCTGGGGCGGGCAGCAAAATTTTCAATCAGCTCCCAGTAGCGACGCGCAATCCACTCCAAGGCAACTTTTTGACTCGAATCGTCGCCAACAGGCAGGGTGATGCTTTCAGCAGTTTCGAGCAATCCGTCGAAGAATTCTGCCCGTTCTCTATGCTGCATGTCTTTGAGTTGCAATCGAAGCATCGCCTCGAGCACAAGCCAAGTCGCAGCGGCTTGTGCCG
>DATGVV010000624.1:0-8288 GCA_035299885.1 Chloroflexota bacterium
CTCCCGGTCGAAGGCAGCCAGATGGGCGGATGGGGCTTCTGCAGCGGCCTCGGCCAGGGGTTGACGTAGCGCTGCTGGAACTCCTTGCCGTGCCACTCGAACGGCCCGGGCTCAGTCCAAGCTTTGATGATGAAGTCCAGCGCCTCCACGAAGCGATCGCGCGATCGGCTGGGATCGAGGCTGAACGAGTAGTACTCCAGCCCAATGCCGCGGACGAAGCCGGAGATGATGCGGCCGCCGGTGATCACGTCGAGCATGGCCACTTCCTCGGCCACCCGAATGGGATGGTCGCGTAGCGACAGGGCGTTGCCCAGGATGGCGATCTTGGCCCGCTTGGTCCGGCGGGCCAGCATGGCGGCAATGATGTCGGGCGCCGGCATCAGCCCATATGCCGTTTGATGGTGCTCGTTCACGCAGATGCCGTCGAAGCCCACCGCCTCGGCGTGCTCCAGCTCGTCCAGATAACGGTTGTAGAGCGCCTGGCCCTTCGCCGGGTCGAAGTGCTTATTGGAGTACGTCACCCACGAGGACTGGTTTTTCTCGATGAAATCGCCCGGCAAATACGGCCAAGGCATCAAGTGAAAGCAGTAAAACTCCATGCGTTTAGGGCAAAGGCCATAGGCCATAGGGCAAAGTCATTTGGCGCTCGTTACGACGTCCAGCACCAACGCGGCCGTTCGATCAGGCTGTTCGAGTGCGGGGAAATGGCCCGCCTTGTCCACCACCTCTACGCGACAGGATGGCAGCAGCTCGCTCCAGCCGCCCGCCACGGAGGACGGTATCAGCCGGTCCTCGCGGCCCCAGATCACCAGCGCGGGCATCGTCGCCCGATGCAGCCAGCGGGGCAGCCGTGGATCGTGCAGGTATGGGTTCCACCCGACCCGCGCCAGCGTGGCCTGCACGCGCGACTCTTTCACAAGCTGATCGATGGACGGCGGCTCCACTTCCGGCTCCGGCGGTTGGAAACGCGTGATCTCCTGCCAGCGCGCACGGTTCATCACGAACACGTCCGGCATGCCGGGGACGTCCAGGCCCAGCGGCCCGATCAGCGTCAGCGACCGGAAGCGCTCCGGCGCCAGCGCCGCCATCTCGGCCGCCACCCAACCCCCCAACGACTCGCCCAGCAGGTGCACCCGATCCAGCCCCAGGCTGTCCAGCACTTCCAGGTGGCAGTAGGCCAAGTCTATGATGCCGTCCAGCCACTCCGGCCGCTCCGCCTCGCCGAAGCCCGGATGCTCCGGCAGGACTACGTCCAGCTTCAGCGAAAGCGCTTCATGAAAAGCCCGCCACTGCCCGGCCGCATCCTCCGCGTGAAGCGCCAGCAGCGGCTCGCCCGCGCCCTGCCGCTGATAGGGCACCGCGAACCCGTTAACCGTGACCTCAGGCATGACAAGGGAGAGCTCGGAATGACACAGGTGCCATTCCTACATGTTACGCGTGCGCCACCCGAATCGAGGCCACCGCGTTCGCCCGCCACTCGCCGTTCGGCTGAGCCGGCATCAGGTCCAGTACCCGCTCGAACGACTCGCCGCCGTTCGACGTCCTCCAGATGCTGGCGTCGGTGAAGCCGAAGTACACCGTGTCGGGGTCCTCCGGATCGCCCGCGGCGCAGCGCGGCGCCGGCACCATCAGCTCCGGCAAGCCGCCGGTCAAGCGCCGCCAGGTCCGTGCTTGGTCGTCGCTGCGGTAGACGGCCGTGTTGCCGCCCTCGGGCCGCGTCCAGCCCGGTGGCGGTACCTCGGCCGCGGCCGTGAACATGACGTTTGGCCGGCTCGGATGGCTCACCAGGTGCACCATATAGCGCCGGTCCATGCCCTGGGTGGTTTTCACGAACGACTCGCCGCCATCCTCGCTGCGGTACACGCCCTTACCACTGGTGGTGATCACCACCTTGGGGTTATCGGGCATGAAGTACACGGTGTGCGCGTCGAACTCGCAGCCGTTGCGCAGGTTCTGCCAGGTCTGCCCGCCGTCCTGGCTGCGAATGATCCAGCCTTCTTCGACCGCGCCGAGCACCTGATCGGGATCGCTTGGGTGCAGGCTCAGGTGCTTCACATGGCTGATGTGCGGCGGATTCGGGAAGGTCCATTCTTTGATGGTGGGCAGGCTCTGCAGCTGCTCGCACTCCGTCCAGCTGTCGCCGCGATCAGCGCTCTTGAACATGGCCGAGGGCGACACGCCGGCCCACAGCTCGCCTGTTTTAGAGTGCTGCTCGACCCACCAGATCTCCTTCTTGGTCAGGCCGTTATTGATCGGCTGCCAGGTGGCGCCGCCGTCCTCGCTGCGGAACATGCCGCCGCGCTGCGTGCCGGCATATAGACGGTTGGCATCGTCCTTATCGATGATCGCTGGGCAGCGCAGGCCGCCCTCCTCGCGGAAGCCCAGTGGCGTGATCGTGTTGCCTTCAGCTTTGAAGATACCATTGCCTGTTCCGATGTACAGCATGCGTTTGATCCTTCCCCCAGGAAGGCGCCGCTGTCAACCTTCGGGTGGGACGTGCCAGCCGGGCGCCGGGCGTGTGCCCAGCACGCTCGCGAGCAGAGCGATTCCTAACGCCAGCCGTTTCATGACGCCAGCTCCGCCAAGAATCGCTCGATGCCCTTGGCCACTGCCTCGGCCACCACCTCCGGATGCTCGAACAGCGCCTCGCGATCGGCGCCGTCGCTCACGAAGCCGGTCTCGATGATGGCGGCGGGCGCCGTGCCCGCGACGGCGTGCTGGAACCGGCGCGTGTTGAAAGCGTAGTAGAAGCGCATGGCCGGCGTGATCGCGCCCTGGTGCAGGTCGAGCGGCAGGTTCGTAGCCGCCGCATACTCGCGCCCCAAGTCGTCCGCCAGCAGCTTGCTGCCCGCCTTGTTGGCGCTCAACGCGCTGGCGGTCACCTTGAAGCCTCGCCAGCGCTGCTGCATGTCCCGATCCGCGTGGACTGCCAGGAAGGCGTTCGCCTGGTAGCCGTGCGGCACCGTCGCAGGCAGCAGATCGACCGTGACCCCGGCCTGCCGCAGCAGCTCCGCCGCCGCCTTGGCAACCGGCAGGTTGACGTCGATCTCGCGATACGGCCCGAAGTCGCCTCCAGTCTGCTTTCGCAGCTCCGCCAGCTCGGCCGGCAGATCGCCGGAGCGCCAGTGCCCCACCTGCAGGCCTACGCGGCAGGGCCGGCAGGCGAACGGCGGAGGAGCCGCTTGCGCAGCGACTGAGGCTCGAGCCACCACGTCCAGGGGCATGCCGTCGATCCCCGGCGCGTCCGGCGCGGCGGCCGGCTGATCACTGGGCGCGGCCGCGGCCAAAACCGCAACCGGTCCGCTGGCGCTGACGCGCGCCGCCGCGACTGCGCCGGCCGACAGGAGGAGCGCCGCCGCGAGCGCCGCCAGGCGCTTGGAGCTGTGCATGCTCACCCATTCTGACTGCGGCCGCCCGCTTCGGTCGCCCCGAGTAGCCTTTTAGGGGCTCATAAGCAGGGTTGAAGCCATGTCTCGCTTGATCGGCGATGTAGTCGCGTTCTGCTGGGACGGCGCAGCCTACCGACCATTACGGCGTCGAGTAGGTGACCGTGTGGTGCGTCAGCCGCTGGCCCGCCTCATTCAAGCACTCGGCCGTGCCCACGATGAGCCGCTTACCCCACTTCAGCACGCTCGCCGTGCAGCGGACCGTCGCTCGCCGCGCTGGGCTGAGGAACACGGTCGTCATGCTGGCCGTCACCGACTCGTCCTCCAGCCCCAGGCGCGTCTTGATGGCCAGCCACATGGCCACGTCAGCGGCTGCCATGAACACGTGGCCGCTCACGACGCCGCCCGGCCGTTCGAACTCCGGCTTGAACGGCGCCTCGATGGTGCACAGGCCGTCGGCAATAGCCAGCAGCCGAAACCCAAGCTGCCGCGCAAAGGCTGTCTCATCCAGCAACCCCTCCAGCTCGGCCGTGCTTACTGCCAGCGTCTCGCCCACGCCGCTAGCCTACATCGTGTAGCCTGGCGGCCATGACTACCGTCGGCTACATCTCGCCGTCCACGATCAACATCCCGTCCGAGCTGGACGAGCTCCTGCCGAAGAGTCTGCAGGTCGTGGCCAGCGTCTTGGACGTGCGCGCCCACAGCGAGGAGCAGTTCCGGGCGGCACGCGAGAAGCTCGAAGGCGCCGCCCAGGCGCTCGTCGCCGATGGCGCCGAGGCCCTCGTCGTCGACGGCGTGCCCGTGGCCGTGTGGGATGGCTACGAGGCCGAGCGCGAGATGTGGCGTGCCATGCAAGCCAAGATTGGCGTGCCGATCAACTCCGGCGTCGGCGCAGCCGTCGAGGGCTTCCGCCTCCTCGGCGTCCAGCGCCTAGTGGTGGCCACCGCCTACCTGCCGTCGATCAATGAGCGCCTCGCCGGCTATCTCCAGCAGGCCGGCTTCGAGGTGCTGGCCATCGACGGCCTGGCCGTCCACAGCCCCGCCGAGGCCGGCCGGCTCGATCCGCTCGCTTACGCCGAGCTGGTCCGCCACCTCATCGGCGCCAGTCCCCAAGCCGAGGGCGTCTTCATCGGCGGCCGCGGCAACCTCCTGTCGATCGCCATCGACCTGGAGCGCACCCTCGACCGAGCCGTCCTCACCGCCCGCCAAGCTGGCGTTTGGTGGCTGCTCCGTACGCTCGGCATCCCCTTTGGATACGGCCGCCTGCTCGCAGCGGGCTAACTGGCGCCTAGAGCCTCGTGCATCGCCAGGGTGCGGCGCGCGCGGTCCACGATGGGCAGGTCGATGAGCTGACCGCCCAGGGCGATGGCGCCGTCGCCGCGGGCCTGACCTTCCTCGAACGCCGCGATCACGCGCTGGGCGTACTCCACCTCGCCCTCGTCCGGCCGGAAGACGTTGTTCACGATCTCGATCTGCCCGGGGTGGATGAGCGACTTCCCCGTGAAGCCCAGCCGCCGTGCCTGAAGCGAGTCCTTGAGGAGCCCGTCGGGATCCTGGATGTCCGGCCAGACGCCGTCGATCGATTGGATGTGCGCGGCCGTGGCGGCCATGATGATCGCCGAGCGGGCGTACAGCAGCTCGCTGGCTTCAGCCACCCGGAGCGTTGGCAGCCCCAGGTCCTTGCTGAAGTCCTCCGCCCCGAACATCAGCCCCGCCATGCGCGGCGAGGCGGCCGCGATCTGGGCCGCGTTGATCAGACCCAGCGCGCTCTCGATTGAGGCGATGTAGCGGATCTCGCCCTTCGGATCAGGCTGGGCGAGCAGCCCATCCACTTCCCTGATCTGGTCGGCGTACTCGACCTTGGGCAGGCACAAGCCCTCCAGGCCGGGCCCCAGCACCGTCGACAGATCGGCGTGCATCCGTTCGTGGCCGATGGCGTTGATGCGCACGAAGCGCAGCGGATGACGTCCTTGCGGCGGCTGCTCGGCCACCGTCCGCAGCGAGCTCGCGATGGTCTCGCGCGCCAGGTCCTTCTCCGCTGGCGGCACGCCGTCCTCGACGTCCAGGAACAGCACGTCCGCCGCCGAGGCCAGGGCCTTGTCGATCATCCGCTGGCGGTGGCCGGGTACGAACATCAGTGAGCGCATGAAATCCATTTCAATAGCTCCTCGGCATGCCCAGCACGTTCTGGCCGATGAAGTTGAGGACCATGTTGTTGCTGATCGGCGCCGTGATCAGCAGCCTCGTTTCCCGAAACTTGCGTTCGACGTCGTACTCCACCGCGAAGCCGTAGCCGCCATGCGTGTCCATGCAGGCGTTGGCGGCTTCCCAGGAGGCCTGCGACGCCAGCATCTTGGCCGCGTTCGCCTCGAAGCCGCACTTCTTGTTGGCATCGAACAGCCAGGCGGCCTTATCGCGCACCAGCGCCGCCGCCTCCAGATCAGCGTGTGCCTGGGCGATCGGGAACTGCACCCCCTGGTTGGCGCCGATGGGCCTGCCGAACACCACCCGCTCGCTCGAGTAGCGCGCCGCGCGCGCCACGAACCAGCGCCCGTCGCCAATGGCCTCTGAGGCCACCAGGATGCGCTCCGGGTTCCAGCTGTCGATGATGTAGCGGAAGCCCACGCCTTCCTGTCCAATCAGGTTCTCGACCGGCACCTCCAGGTCCTGGATGAGCAGCTCCGTGGTGTGATGGTTGAGCATCACCTCGATGGGAGTGATGACGATCTGCCCCTTCGCTACGGCTTCATTTAGATCGACCAGGAACACACTCAAGCCGCGGGTCTTGTCCTCCAGCTCGTCATAGGAGGTGGTCCGAGCCAGGAGCAGCAGCATGTCGCTGTACTGCGTCCGCGAGATGAAGATCTTGCGGCCGTTGATCACGTACTTGTCGCCTTTGCGGACCGCCCGGGTCTCGATGCGGGTTGTCTCGGAGCCCGCGTTTGGCTCGGTGACGGCAAAGGCTTGCAGCCGCAGCTCACCCCGGGCGATCGGCGGCAGATAGCGGCCCTTCTGGTCGTCCGATCCGTGCTTGAGGACGGTGCCCATGGTGTACATCTGGGCGTGGGCAGCGATCGCGTTCCCGCCGGATTCGTTGATCGTCTCGAGGATGATCGCTCCCTCGGTGATGCCTAAACCGGCACCCTCGTACTCGGCTGGAATGAGCGCCGCCAGCCAGCCCGCCTCCGTCAGGGCCTTGACGAACTCGCTCGGATAGGCGCCCTGGCGGTCCAGCTCGCGCCAGTAGGTGTCGGGGAAGTGTGTGCACAGCTCGGCGACGGCCTTGCGGATGTCCCGCTGCTCAGGGGAGAGGCTAAAGTCCATTGGCTCGTTTTGTCATGACGAGCCTCTGGCGAGGCATCCGTTCCCGCTCTGACGGATTTCTCGCTGCGCTCGGAATGACAAAGGATTCACTGCTTTGGCTCCGGGAAGGTGTCGCTGGCGGGGGCGAAGGCCTTCTTCCACACCATGACGCTGCGCGTGTACTCGAGCACCACCGTGCCGTCGTGCTTGATGCCCAGGGTCCGGAATTTGACGATGCCCCACTGCGGCTTGGACTTCGACTCGCGCTTGTCCACGACCTCGCTTTGGGAGTAGATGGTCTCGCCCTCGAACAGCGGGTTGGGCAGCTTGATCTCGTCCCAGCCCAAGGCGAAGCCGTTTTCGCTCGTATCGGCCACGCCGAGACCGGCCACAATCGCAATCGTCAACGCCGAGTTCACGAGCGGCCGCCCGAACTCGGTCTTCGACGCGTAGTGCTCATTGAAATGGATCTGGTTGGTGTTGTTGGTCAGCAGGGTGAACCAGATGTTGTCGGCTTGGGTAATCGTCCGCCCAATCCGGCAGCGGTAGACGTCGCCGACCTCGAAGTCCTCGTAAAACCGGCCCTGCCAGCCCGGCTTTACAGTCGCCATAGCTTTAGGAATTCCTTGGTCTCGGCCACAGGATCGTCGGTCACCGGCACCGTCGGGATGAGCAGCCGCGTGGCGCCGGCGTCGATCCAGGGCTGCACCCGCTCGCGCACCTCCTCCACCGATGTAGCCGCGATCGTCGGCAGTCCCTCCAGCAGCCGCTCGCTCACCGCTGCCTGGGCAGCCTTGAAGCCGCCGCTGCGGTATGCCTCCTGGATGGTTCGGTTCTCCTCGCCGTAGCCCATGTCGACCACCATGTCCTTGTAGTGGTCGGCCAGGTTGTAGAAGGTCAGCACCTGCTTGAGCTTGTTCTTGGCCACCTCGCGGTCCTTGTTGACCACCACCCGAACCTTGACCACGTATTCGATCCGTGACGGATCGCGCCCCACCTGCCGCGCGCCGTCGGACACATTGGCCACGATCTCGCGGACCTTGGCCGGGTTGGCCAGGTTGACTACGATGCCATCCGAAGTCTTACCCGCGAGACGTGTCATCTGCTCCCCCAGCCCGGCGAATAGGATCTTGACCTCGCGGTGCTTCGGCTTCCACGACAGCTTGAACTTGCCCGTGCGGAACAGCTCGCCCTCGTAGTCCAGCGCCTCGCCAGTGGCCACCTCGCGGACGATCTCGGCGTACTCGCGGATGGCCCGCAGGGGCCGCTGGAACTGCTGATTGTGCCAGCCGGCGATGTTCTTGTTGGCCACGCCCAGGCCCAGCAGCAGGCGGCCGTCGGACAGGTCGTTGAACGTCGAGGCCTGGATGCCCATCGTCACCGGGCTGCGTCCGAAGATGTGATAGATCGCGGTCCCAAGCTGGATGCGCTTGGTCCGCGCCGCCATGGCCGACAGCAGCACGATCGGGTCGGTGCTGTTCGACTCGCCTTTCCAGACGGCCCCAAACCCCCGATCCTCGGCAATCTCGGCCAGCTCGATCGCACCGGCGGCGGGGTAAAAGGCTCCCGAGTCGAACTCCACGTCAAATTGCATGCTCA
>DATGVV010000625.1:0-5253 GCA_035299885.1 Chloroflexota bacterium
TGGAAGGACCACAAGATCAACCTGATCGACATTCCGGGCTACCCGGATTTCGTGGGCGAGGTCAAGGCCGGCCTGCGTGTGGCCGACGCCGCCCTGGTGCTGGTCGACGCCGTGGCTGGCGCCGAAGTGGGGACGGGCATCGTCTGGCGGGCGGCCGACGAGTACGAGCTGCCGCGCGCTGTGGTTGTGACGAAGCTGGAGCGCGAGCACGCCAACTTCGAGAACGCCGTCCAGTCGATCCGCGATGGGCTGGATGCGAAGGCGGTTGTCCTCCAGCTTCCGATTGGCCAGGAGGCCAGCTTCAAGGGCGTGGTCAACGTCGCCAGCGGCAAGGCCTGCACCTTCGAGGGTGGCAAGCTCAGCGAAGCCACCGCGCCGGCCGAAATGGCCGATGCCATTGCCGCTGCCAGGGAAAAGATCATGGACGCCGTGTGTGAGACGGACGACGATCTGCTGACCAAGTACCTGGAAGGAGAAGAGATCGGTGAGGCGGAGCTGACGGCGGCGCTGCGCAAGGCTATCTGCAACGGCCAGGTGGTGCCCATCGTGTGCGCCTCAGGCGGCGCCAACATCGGGATCCCGACGCTGCTCGACCTGATCGTCGAGGGCCTGCCCTCGCCGCTCGATGCCGTGCTCAACGAGGAGGACGCCAAGGTCATCCAGGAGAAGCCGGACCGGCTGGCCGCCTTCGTGTTCAAGACCATCGCCGACCCGTTCGTGGGCAAGCTGACGTACCTGCGCGTCTGCTCCGGCTCGCTCAAGGGCGACTCGCACGCCTGGAACGCCAACAAGAACCACGAGGAGCGCGTTGGCCAGCTCCTGACCGTGCGCGGCAAGAGCCACGAGCCGATTGGCGAGATCAAGGCCGGCGACATTGGCGCCGTGGCCAAGCTCCAGGAGACGACCACCTCCGACACGCTCACGACGAAAGATGGCGGCGTCAAGCTGCAGCCCATCGTCTTCCCCAGGCCCATCTACGCCGCGGCGATCGAGCCCAGGACCAAGGTTGACCTGGACAAGATGGGTCCTGCGCTGCACCGCATGATCGAAGAAGACCCGACCCTCACGGTCCGCAAAGACCCGGACACCGGCGACAACCTGCTGTCCGGTATGGGTGAGTCCCACATCTCCATCGCCGTCGAGCGCATGCAGCGCAAGTTCGGAGTGAATCTGGACGTGCACACGCCCAAGGTGCCCTATCGCGAGACGATCAAGTCAGCCGCCAAGGCCCAGGGCAAGTTCAAGCGCCAGACCGGCGGCCATGGACAATTTGGCGACACCTGGATCGAGCTCGCGCCGGCCAAAGGCGAGGGCTTCGTGTTCGAGGACAAGATCGTCGGCGGCGCGGTGCCCCGGCAGTACATCCCGGCCGTCGAGAAGGGCATCCGCGAGGCGATGCACGAAGGCTTGCTCGCCGGCTACCCGGTGATAGGCGTCAAAGCCACCCTGTATGACGGCTCGTACCATCCGGTCGACTCATCGGAAATGGCCTTCAAGATTGCCGGATCCATGGGCTTCAAGGCCGCGGCCCAGAATGCCCAGCCAGTGCTGCTGGAGCCGATCATGGACGTGACGGTAACCGTCCCCAGCGACTTTATGGGTGACGTCATCGGCGATCTCAACGGCAAGCGCGCCCGCGTGCTGGGCATGGAGCCGGTGGGCGGCGGGCTGACCGAGATTCGGGCGCACGTGCCGATGGCCGAGATGCTCCGCTACGCTACGGACCTGCGCTCCATCACCCAGGGCCGCGGGACGTACACCATGGAGACGCTGGGCTACGAGGAAATGCCCGCGCACATGGCCCAGAAGGTCATCGCCGAAGCCGCCAAACATAAGAAGGAGGAGGCCGCGGCGCACTGACTCCTCCCTGGGACCACTTCGTCCTGGGCGTGAACTACTGGCCCAAGCGCAAGGCCATGTATTGGTGGAAGCATTTTTCCGCCGACGAGGTTCGCCAGGAGTTCGAGCAGATCAAGGACCTGAACCTCGAGGCCGTGCGCTTCTCGCTGCTGTGGGAGGACTTCCAGCCCGAGCGCTACAAGGTCGACGTGCGCCAGATGAACAACCTGGAGAAGGTGCTGGAGATCGCCGCCGACCTGAAGCTGCGCTGCGTGCCAACGCTGTTCACCGGGCACATGAGCGGCTACAACTGGCTGCCCCACTGGGCCCTGGAGCTGACCGGGCCTAATCAGACCCCGTTCGCCATCGTCTCGAACGACAGCGTGGTGGACCGTCAGGTGAAGTCGATCTTCTCCGACCCGGCCCTGATCGAAGCCCAAGAGCTGCAAGCCCGCACCCTGGCGGAAGCCTTCGCCAAGCACCCCGCGATCCTGTTCTGGGACCTCGGCAACGAGACCTCTAACGTGGAGGTCCCGCGCGACGACGAGACCGCCGCCGGCTGGGCCGTCCGGATGACGGAAGCGATCAAAGGCGCACACGGCGAAGCGCTGGTCAGCTGCGGCCTGCACTCAGAGGACCTCGAGCAGGACCGCCATCTCAGCCCGATCACGATGGCCGAAGCCAACGATTTCCTGTGCATGCACGGCTACTCGGTGTATGCCAGCTGGGCCAAGGACAAGCTGGACAGCGACGTGTGCTCCTTCCTGAACGTGCTGGCCGAGAGTCTCGGCCGGAAACCGGTGCTGTTCGAGGAGTTCGGCATCTGCACCGCCGCGCCAAACCGGCCCGGCTTTTATGCCGGCAAGCAGTATTTCGCCGGCGAGGACGAGGCAGCCACCTACTACGAGGAAGTCCTGGACAAGCTGTGGAACGCGGGCTCCCTCGGCGCCTTTGCCTGGTGCTATGGCGATTACGATGATTCGCTGTTCGGAGCTCCGCCGTGCAACACCCATCTCCACGAGCGCACGTTCGGCGTCGTCCGCGCCGACGGCTCGCTGAAGCCGGCAGCGGAAGTCTTGCAGCACTTCGCAGCCGAGCCCAAGCCGCTTCGCCCCTTGCCCCCGGAGAAGCTCTTCTCAGGACTCGATGCCTACTACCGCGAGCTGCCCCACAGCCTGACCGAGCTGTTCCAGGATTTCAGGCTGTAGGATGCGCTCATGAGATTTGCCCTGTTCGATTGGCTGGACGAGACCGGCCGGGATTTGGCGGAGAGCTACGAGCAGCGGCTCGATATGGTCGAGCTGGCCGACAAACTGGGTTACTACTGCTACCACGTGGCCGAGCACCACGGCACGCCGCTGTCCACCATCCCGTCGCCCAACCTGTTCCTGGCGGCGGCCACGCAGCGCACCAAGCGCATCCGGCTGGGCGTGCTGGCGTACGTCCTGCCCTTCTACCAGCCGCTGCGGCTGCTTGAGGAAATCGCCATGATGGACCAGCTGTCCCGCGGCCGCTTAGAGGTGGGGCTGAGCCGCGGCCCATCGCCCTACGAGATGGCCACCTACGGGCTGCGCATGGAGGAGTCGCGGGCAGTCTTCAATGAGGCCATGGAGATCGTGCTCGGCGGGCTGGCTACCGGCCAGGTGGACTTCCACGGCAAGTACTTCAACTACGACCAGGTCGAGACGCGCCTGCGGCCAGTGCAGAAGCCCTATCCGCCGCTGTGGTACCCAACCTCGAGTGTGGACTCCATCCCCTGGCTGGCGGCACAAGGGTTCAGCGCCGTGTTCTCGCTGCACCTGGCGCCCAGCATCGATGCCGTGTGGCAGATGCTGGAACGCTACCGCCAAGAATACGCGGCGCACAACGACGACCCGAACCGCGCCAATGGGCACGTGAAGGAGCCCAACTACGGCTTCACGATGCACGTCCACGTGGCCGAAACGGACGCTCAGGCCATCGCCCAGGCGAAAGAATCGTGGCAGCACTTCTTCGGCAGCTTCTCGTACCTGTGGGTCAAGCACGGCGACCGCGATCGCTACGAGAAACGGTCCGACTTCGACCAGCTGCTGAGTGAGGGCAAGTTCCTCGTGGGCTCGCCAGCCACAGTCCGCGAGCAGCTCCAGCGCTACGTCGAGGCAGCGAAGGCGAACTACTTCATCGGCTCGTTTTCGTGGGGCAGCTTCACGCCTGAGCAGGTGCTCACGTCGATCGATCTGTTCGCCCAAGAGGTGATGCCGGCTTTCCAGCTTACGGCAGCGTAAACACACCCCTCGGCAAATTCGGCGGACACCCCTAAGCTTTGTGCAGATGCACGAGGACGACGATTTTCCGGAACACTTTCACCTGGCTCTGCTCGAGGAGCCAGGCACCACGATCGAGGACGTGGAGGGACTCGAGAAGCTTTCCCTCACGTCGGTCGGAATCGACATTGGCTCTTCCACCTCCCACCTGGTTTTCTCCCACCTGACCCTGCGGCGCAAAGGCGCGCAGCTGTCAACGCAGTTCGAGGTTTCTGAGCGGCGCGTGCTGTACCGGTCGCCCATCCTCCTTACGCCCTACCAGTCGCCGACGCTGATGGACGTCGACGAGCTCCAAGAATTCTTCGACGCGCAGTACCGTCAGGCCGGCTTCAGCCCGGAGGACGTCGACACTGGGGCTGTCGTTATCACGGGCGAGGCGCTGACCAAGGAGAACGCCCAGCCTATCTCCGAGCTGTTTGCCCGCCACTCCGGCAAGTTCATCTGCGCCTCAGCCGGGCCGAACCATGAGGCGCTGCTGGCGGCGCATGGCTGCGGCGCCGTCGCGCTGTCAAAGGACGAGAACGCGACCGTCCTGAATGTGGACATGGGCGGCGGGACCACCAAGTTGTCCCTGGTCCGACATGGCGTGGTGAACAGCACCGCTGCCATCAGCGTCGGCGCCCGGCTGCTGGCCTTTGACGCCGATGGCCGGGTGACGCGGGTGGAGAAGCCCGCCCGCCGCATCCTGCAGGAGCTGGACCGCGACGTCGCGGTGGGCCAGATGCTGCCCGAGGACAACCGCCGCGCGCTGGTCGATCGCATGGTCGGCTGCCTGTTCGAGGTCATGGCGGGCGCGCCGTCATCGCCGCTGGCGCGCGACCTGATGGTCACAGACGAGGGCCTCAGCGGTTACGAGGGGCTTGGCTCGGTGGACTACCTGATCTTCTCCGGCGGCGTGTCGGAGTACATCTACCAGCACGACGATACCGCCTATGGCGACCTTGGGCCGCTGGTGGGCGCGGCAGTGCGCGAGCGCCTGCGCGGCGTTCCGGCCAAGCTGGCCGTGCAGGAGCCCGCCGAAGGCATCCGAGCGACCGTCATCGGGGCCGGCGAGTACACGGTGCAGGCCAGCGGCGTTACAAGCTACATGTCCGACCTGTCACTCCTACCG
>DATGVV010000626.1:0-7455 GCA_035299885.1 Chloroflexota bacterium
GCCATCCTGCTGCTGGCCAACACCATCGTGCGCACGCTGCGGTTGGCGGCCGGGGCAGTGGCCTTATGGCTGGTGGCCTTGATCGTGGCCGGCGGCATCATCCCGGCCTTCGTCCAGCAGTTCCAGGTCAAGCCCAACGAGCTCAACCTGGAGCGGTCCTACATCCAGAACAACATCCAGGCCACCCGCTTGGCCTTCAACCTGGACAATATCGACGCCCAGAACTTCAACGTGCAGGATCAGGTGAGCCAGGATGAGGTCCTGCAGGCGCGGACCACCATCAAGAACATCCGCCTGCTGGATTACCGGCCCCTGCAGACCACCTACAACCAGATCCAATCCATCCGCCAGTACTACGACTTCCCGACCATCGCCGTGGACCGCTACGTCATCAACGGCGAGTACCAGCAGGTGATGCTTGGCCCACGCGAGCTGGATACGACACGGCTCACGGCCGCGGCCCAGACCTGGGTGAACCTGCACCTGCAGTACACCCACGGCTACGGCGTGGCCATGAGCCCCGTGGCCGAAGTCACCGCGGAGGGGCTGCCGACCCTCATCGAGCGCGACATCCCGCCACAGGGCCCGCTCAAGATCGACCGCCCGGAGATCTACTACGGCACGCAGACGCGGAACTGGGTCATCGTCGATACCAAGCAGACGGAGTTCGACTACCCTCAGGGCGACCAGAACGTGTTCGCCACTTACCAGGGCAGCCGCGGCGTGGCGCTCGACTCCTTCCTAAAGCGCGCTGCGTTTGCCTGGAAATTCGGTGACCTGAACATCCTGATCACCAACACGCTGCAACCTGAGAGCAAGATCCTGTTCAACCGCCGCATCCAGCAGCGGCTGCAGACCATCGCGCCGTTCCTGACGTACGACCACGACCCGTACGTCGTGGTCGATGGCGGCAAGTTGTACTGGATACAGGACGCCTACACCACCACCGACAAGTACCCCTACAGCCAAAGCATCGAGGGCTTCAACTACATCCGCAACTCCGTCAAGATCGTCATCGACGCGTACGACGGGACGACGACCTACTACGTGGCGGATCCGTCCGATCCGCTGGTGCAGACCTACGAGCGCATCTTCCCGGCGCTGTTCCGGCCGCTGGACCAGATGCCGGCCGGGCTGCGGGCGCACGTCCGCTACCCGCAGGACATGTTCCTGGCGCAGACGGAGATGTACCGCACTTATCACATGACCGACGCGCAGGTGTTCTACAACCGCGAGGACCTGTGGTCGCTGCCGCAAGAGCGTTTCGCGCAGACGGCCGTCGTCGGCCAGGCACGCTCGCTGCAGAATATCGAGCCCTACTACGTGCTGATGCGGCTGCCCGGCGAGACGCGCGACGAGTTCCTGCTGCTGCTGCCGTTCACGCCGGCCAACAAGCCCAACATGATCTCCTGGCTGGTGGCGCGCTCCGATGGCTCCGACTACGGCAAGCTGCTGGTGTACAAGCTGCCGAAGGACAAGCTGATTTACGGTCCGCTGCAGATCGAGTCGCGCATCGACCAGGACACCGCCATCTCCAGTCAGCTGTCGTTGTGGAACCAGCAGGGGTCACAGGTGCTTCGCGGCAACCTGCTGGTTATCCCCGTGGGTGGAGGCTTCCTGTACGTCGAGCCGCTGTATCTGCAGGCCTCGACGAACGCCCTGCCCGAGCTCAAGCGCGTGATCGTGGCCGACGGCAACAAGATCGCCATGACGGAGACGCTGCAGGACTCGCTGAAGCAGATCTTCGCCGGAACGCCGACTACGCCGGGCGGCGTGGTCAGCACGCTGCCGCCGCCGTCCGCGATCCAGCCCTCGGCCGGGGCGTCGGCGGCGCCCTCGGCAGCGCCTGCGCCTTCGACTCGGCCGCCCAGCGCGGCGCCCGCAACCTCGGCTGCGCCACTGCCCAACGTGCCGCCCGAGATCGCCTCGCTCTCGCGCGACGCCAACGACCACTACAACCGCGCCCAGGACGCCTTGAAGGTGGGTGACTTCACGACCTACGGGCAGGAGATCAAGCAAGTCCAGGCTGACCTGCAGCGACTGGCGCAGCTCTCCGGCCAGTAAGCCTGTTTTGTCATTCCGAGCGATAGCGAGGAATCCGCGCGCAAGGGACGGACGCCTCACTTCTATCGGTATGACCGCGTAGCATGCTCTTCCTTCTCGTCGTGGTCGCCGGCATGGCCTCGCTGTCGGTTGAGATGGCCGCCTCGCGGCTGCTGGCGCCGTTCTTCGGCAGCTCGCTCTACAGCTGGGCCATCCTCATCGGCCTCATCCTGCTGTACCTGACGCTCGGCTACTGGCTGGGCGGCAAGCTAGCGGATAGCCGGCCGAGCCGCCGGCCGTTGTTCGCCCTGAACGCCATCGCCGCCCTGGCGGTAGCGCTGGTGGCGGTCCTGGCCACGCCGGTGCTGGATGCTTCGCTGACGGCCACAGAACGCTGGCCCTTTGGCCTGTTCTGGGGCACGATCGCCGGCTGCCTGGCGCTGTTCACCGTGCCCACCATTTTGCTGGGCTGCGTGAGCCCCTACGCCATCCGTCTGAGCCTCGCGCGTGTGTCGGCGGCCGGCAACGCCGCCGGCACGGTCTTCGCCCTCACGACGATAGGCAGCCTCATCGGCACCTTCAGCGCTGTCTTCCTGCTGATCCCCAGCATCGGCACGCGCGCCACGCTGTACGTGTTCGCCGCGACCCTGCTTGTCGCTTCCTTGCTTGGGCTGGTCGTCCCGGCCAAAACCAAGCACCTGGAATGAACCTTGCGGGCGAAAAGCAATCCGCTTGCTGGAGGCTAGAATACGGCTATGCTCCTTGACACGATCGCGTCGCCGCGAGACCTGCGCACCCTCACCGACGAGCAGCTGAATGAGCTAGCAGGCGAGATCCGTCAGGAGATCCTAGGCACCATCCTCGAGATCGGCGGCCATTTCGCGCCGAGCCTCGGCGCTGTCGAGCTGACGATCGCGCTGCACCTTGTTTTCGACATGCCGCAGGACCAGATCATCTGGGACGTGGGCCACCAATGCTACCCCCACAAGATGCTGACCGGCCGCCGGCACCAGCTGAACACCGTCAAGAAATTCGGCGGCATCAGCGGCTTCCCATTGCGCTCGGAGAGCGAGTACGACACGTTTGGCACCGGCCACGCCAGCACGGCCATCTCCGCCGCGCTGGGCATGGCCAAGGCGCGTGACCTCCTGGGCAAGAGCTACAGCGTGGTGGCCGTAGTGGGCGACGGCGCGCTGACGGGAGGCCTGGCCTATGAGGGACTCAACAACGCCGGTACGCTGAAAAGCCCGCTGGTGGTGGTGCTCAATGACAACGGCATGAGCATCTCGCCCAATGTGGGCGCGGTGTCCGCGTACCTGTATCGCATCGCGGCGGACCCGATGTACCTACACACCAAGCGGGACATCGAACGCATGATGCTGCGCCTGCCAATGGGCGAGCGAAGCCTGTCGCTGGCCAAGCGCATTAAGAAGTCGCTCAAGCAGGTGGTGCTGCCAGGCAACATCTGGGAGGAGCTCGGCTTCCTGTACATGGGCCCGATCGATGGCCATGACATCCCGACGCTGCGCTGGAACCTGGAGCGCGCCAAAGATGCCGGCCGGCCGGTGTTCTTGCACGTGCGCAGCGTCAAGGGCAAGGGCTACGAGCCGGCCGAGCAGGATCCCACGACCTACCATGGCGTCAGCGCCGCCAAGAAGCCGCTGCCGGCCGACGCCACGCCCAAACCAGCTGTGCCAACCTACAGTACGGTGTTCGGCAGGACCGCGACGGAGCTGGCCAAAAAGGATCCACGCATCGTGGCCATCACCGCCGCCATGTGCGACAACACCGGGCTCACGGAGTTCGCCCAGGAGTTTCCCGAGCGCTTCTTCGACGTCGGCATTGCCGAGCAGCACGCGGTGTGCTTCGCCGCCGGCCTGGCGACAAAGGGCTTGCGGCCGCTCGTGACGATCTACTCGACGTTCCTGCAGCGCGCCTTCGACCAGGTCATCCACGACGTGACCATCCAGGACCTGCCGATGGTCTTCTGCATCGATCGGGCCGGCCTGGTGGGCGATGACGGGGTGGGCTTCCAGGGCGTGTTCGACGTCGGCTTCCTGCGAATGCTGCCGAACATGTCGGTGCTCATGCCGCGCGACCATCTGGAGCTGCCGCCGATGATCGAGTGGGCCGCGCAGCAGGATCACCCGGTGGCCGTGCGCTATCCGCGCGGCAGCGGCCTGGACGATCCCCTGCCGTTCCTGCAGCCCATCGAGGCCGGCAAGGCCGAGGTCCTGCGCCACGGCTCGGACCTGGCCATCCTTGCCTTTGGCCCTCCCCTCTACTGGTCGCTCGAGGCCGCGGCTAACCTCGAGGCCAATGGCATTCAGGCCACCGTGGTCAACGCCCGCTTCGCCAAGCCGCTGGATATGGACCTCATCCTGGAGCTGGCCGCCCGCACCGGCCGCATCGTCACGGTCGAGGAACATGCCCTCGCGGGCGGCTTCGGCAGCGCCGTCCTGGAGCTCCTAGCGGAGCACAGCCTGACGGGCTCCGTGCGCGTCGAGCGCATCGGCCTGCCCGACCATTTCGTCGAGCACGGCTCCCCGGCTCAGCTCCTGGCCAAGTACGGCGTCACCGTCGAGGCCATCGAAGCCGCGGCCCTCAAGCTGTGCGGCGTGCGTGCCAGCGCCGGCTAGCTAATCGACTCGGGCGGCGGCGAGGGTGTCGGGCTCGCTGGGGAGCGGACCGGCAAGATGGATGCGGGGCTCGCGGGTGAGCTCGGGCACGAGATCGAACCAGCGCTCGTTGGTCCACTCGGTGTAGAAGCGCACCTCGGCGCCGAGGCCGCGGCGGGTCAGCTCGCGCTGGACGACGTTGCCGCGATGCGGATGCCGGTAGCGGCGCGGGTGGTGCGAGCCGAAGCCGTGGGCATAGTGGGCCAGCTCGTGGGCGATGGTCACGAGACACACCGTGTAAGGCACCCGCGGGTCGCGCAGCAGCCGGTTCACGCCAATGAAGCTGCGGCGGTCCCCGTCCGTCAGGTAGATGACCGCCAGCCGGCGCTTCCAGGGGCGGACATAGCGGATCGAGACCGGGGTGACGTGGTCCACGTCGGCGAACCAGGTGTCCCAAATGTGATCCAGCTGGCCGGCCAGCCAGGCCTGGTCGCGCACAGCGGATGGATCGCCTTCAAACAGGCGCAACTGAACTGGAGACGGTAGCACTGGCGGTTCGTTGCATCGTAAACGGACCTCACGTGAGCGTCAACGTCTTGGGACCGGAGTCCTATGCCGCTGGCGCCCTACAACAGCCGCTTCAGGCGCTCCGTGGGTTGGCGGCCGGGCAGCCGGCCGCGCTTGGCGATGGGCCGGCCGTCGAGCTCCCGCACGTCGCCGGTGAAGTCGATCGGCCGGGCGCCCGAGATGTAGCTACCTACGCCGAAGCCATCGATCGGCGCCTCGCGCTCGCCAAAGCGCCGGATCTTGTCCGGATCGAGGCCGCTGCTGACGAAGATACGAACGTGATTGTGGCCTGCGAGATCGAGCTTCTGGCGCAGCTCGATAATCAGCTCCGGCGTGACTCCGCCGCGCTCCGATGGCGTATCGACGCGCACGCCCCACAGGTGATCGCCGAGGGCATCCGCAACCCGCAGGCTCTCCTCGACTTCGTCTCGGAAAGTGTCGATTAGGACAATGCAGGTGACGTCGGGCTCAATGTGCCGGTCGAAGGCCTGCGCTGCGACGATGGTATCGCCCATGATCAGGATGAGCGCGTGCGGCATGGTGCCGGAGGCGGCCAGGCCGTGCAGCGCAGAGCCGGCCGGCGTCGAGCCCGTGGCGCAGCCGCCCACGATGGCGGCGTAGTCCATCACGTCGGCCACTTTGGGATGAACGTGGCGGGCGCCGAAGCTGATCACCGGAATTCCGCCGGCTGCCTCAACGCAGCGCCGGGCCGCGCTGGCCCAGGCGCTGCTGCTGGCCAAGATGCCCAGGATGGCGGTTTCGTACAAGCCAAAGCTCTGATAGCGGCCGATGATCCGCATGGCCGTCTTTTTGGCCTCGAACTCGTCGCCTTCCTCCAGGGACCACAGCTCGCCCTCGAACTTGGCCTCCTGCAGCAGCTGGCACACCTCTCTTGCGCCGCACAGGATGCCGCCGTCGCGCGGAAAGATCTCCATGACCACGTTGGGATTGAGGCCCTCGGCCCTCAGTATCTTATCGGTGCGGCGGAAGTACACGTCCGCCGTATCGCCGCTGACGACGGACGCTGGGATGTCGAAGTGAGGTTCGCTCATGGGCGCGAGATGATTTGCTCGCCAGCCAAGGCCTGCAGCGCCAGCGCGGCGTTGCCGTCGCGGACCGCGATCTCCACCTCGCAGTCGCTGCCCAGCAGAGCCAGCAGCTCGCCCGGCGCGGCCTCGCCATACGTGGCGCGCAGCGGCAGCTCGCGCTCGCGAAACCGCACAGCGCCGCTGCTCACGCCGGTGATGTTGGTGATCAAGTTGCCGAAGCGATCAATGTATACGATCTCGCCCACGATTGTCCCATCCGGCAGCGTACGGGGCAGCGGCGGATCGAGACGGATGGGATCGGTTAGCGGCGGTCCGAAGCGCTCGAGCGGGACGCCCAGCGCCAGGTGAGCCGCGGCGGGAGCGAAGACGTCGCGGCCATGGAAGGTGGCCGAGACGTTTGGAAGCCGGAATTCGGGTGCGGTGAGCTCCACCGCCTGGCCGTCGAGCCAGGGCGTGAACAGGCCATTGTCGGGACCGACGAAGTAGCGCTCGGCGCGGTGCACGGCCATCGGCCGGCGGCTGGTGCCGACGCCGGGATCGACCACTGCCAGGAAGATCGACCCTGCCGGGAAGTAGGGCACGCTGGCGCGCAGCAGGCGCTGCCCCGCCAGGATGGACTGCGGTGGGACCGCGTGGCTGACGTCGACGACCAGCGCCTCGGGCGCAATGCCGGCGATGACGGCTCTCAGAACGCCGACGTAGTGGTCCTGCAAGCCGAAGTCAGTAAGCAGACCGATGACCGGCTTTGTCATTCCGAGCGGAGCGAGGAATCCGCGCCAGCGGCTATGGATGCCTCACTGCGTTCGGCATGACAAAAAGACTTACGCGGGCGCGCCGCCTAGCTGGGGGCGTGGCGGCCGCTCGGGCTTGGCGGGCGGCGCGGGTTCGGCGTCGGCTGCGCTAGCGGCGATGCCGGTGTCGGCCGCCGGCTCCTCCGGGGCGGCTGGCGTTTCGTCCACCACCTCGGGCGCGGTGCCATCGCCATTGAACAGATCCTCGAACAGCTGGCCCTCGACGGTCTCGTCCTTGATCAGCCGCTCGGCGATGCGGATGAGCTTCTCCTTGTTGTGAGTCAGGATCTCGCGGGCCACGTCGTGTGCATGCTCGACGATGCGCCGGACCTCCTGATCGATCTCATGCGCCGTCACATCGGAGTAATTGCGCTGCTCGCCGATCTC
>DATGVV010000627.1:0-4707 GCA_035299885.1 Chloroflexota bacterium
CGTGAGCGCCTTCGCCGCTCGGCCTGTCTCGCGTGCGACTCTCGCCGCTCGGTTCAGAGTGCCGGCTCTGCTCATCGTTGTTGTTGTCCTGGTCGTGGCCGCGGCCGTCGCGGGACTCGTGCGCTCGCAGGCAGCCGCCGCTGGTCCCACCTACTCGACCGTTCGAACCACGCTGGGCACTATCGCACTGAGCGTCTCGGCAACCGGGCCCGTCGTGGCCCCCACCTCCGAGCCCCTCAACTTCAGCGTCGGCGGCCGCGTCGCCGAGATCCCGGTCGAGGCGGGGAAAACCGTACACGCCGGCGACGGCCTGGCCCGCCTGGATGATGCCAACCTGCGCCAGCAGCGCGCCCAGGCCCAGGCTAGCCTCGACCAGCAGCGGGCGGCGCTAGCCAAGCTCCAGGCCGGTGCCACGCTCGAGCAGCGCCGGGCCGCCGAGACTCAGGTCGAGTCCGCCGCCCGGGCCACCACTGACGCCCAGGCGGCGCTGGACCACGCGCAAGCCAGCGCCGCCGCTAGTGTGGTGGGCCCGAAGCGCAGCCTGGACGCGACGCGAGTCGCCGCGGGCGACGCGCAGCAGGCCGATCAAGCCACCCGGGCGCAGGCGACCGCCCTCGCCCAGCAGGACCTGGACAGTGCCGACCGCGCCCAGCAAGCGGCGGACGATGCTCAGGCCAGCCTGGCCAACGTGCAGGCCCAGGCGGTTCTGCAGGCTGCCGCGGATGAGACGGCCGTCAACACGGCCGCCGCCAATCTCGCCAACGCCCAGGTAACGCTCCGCACCGTCCAAGCCCAGGCCGAGCAAGGCGCCGCCGCAGACCAGGCCAACGTGGAAGCTGCCCAGCAGGCGCTGGCGGACGCCCAGAAGACCGAGCAGACGGTCCGGACACAGGCGGACGCAGCTGCCCAGGCCGACCAGACCGCGGTAGACACGGCGCGGCAAGCGCTGACGAATGCCCAGCGCGGGCTGCAGCAAGCGCAGAACGTCGCGGGCGCTACGCAAGCTGTCCAGCAGGCCCAAATCGACAAGGCCCAGCAAGACGTCAGCACGGCCGAGGCCAACCGTGACGCCGTGTGCCACGACGCGCGCAGTACGACCGAGCAATGCACGGCAGCCCGCAGAGCGGTCGATCAGGCGCAGGCCGGGCTGGCAGTCGTCCAGGCGCAGGCCAGCCAGAGCGCCAGCCAGCAGACGCAGGGCGTGCTGCAGGTCCGCGCCCAGGTGGACCAGGCGACGGGCGCGCTGAAGGCCGCTCAAGGCCAGCAGGCGACAGACGCCGCCAAGAGCCAGCAGAGCCTGGCCCAGGCCCAGGCTCAGGTCAACCAGGCCCAGACAGCATTCAGCGCAGCCCAACACGCGCAGGCCACAAATACCCCCAAGTACGGGCAGCAGCTCAGCCAGTCACAGGCCCAGGTCGACCGGGCAGCTGGCGCGCTGCGGACCGCCCAGGACACCCAGCGCGCCAATGCCGTCAAGGTCGACGGTCAGCTCACCAGCGCGCAGACCCAGTTCAACCAGGCCCAGGCCAATCTGCTGGCTAACCAGGACCAGCAGACTATTGACGCTGCGAAGAGCCGGCAGGCGTTCGTCACGAGCCTGCAGGGGCTGCACCAGGCCGCAGCCAACGTCGACGCTGCCGATGCTGCTGTCACCTCAGCCGAGGCGAACGCGGCCGCGGCCGTGCAGCAGGCCCAGGGCACGCTCGACCAGGCGACGAGCCAGCTCGCGCAGGCGCAGGCGAACTACGTGCAGACGACCGCGCCGCCGACCGAGGCCGACTTGGGGCAGGCGCAGGCGCAAGTCGGCGCTGCTGCCGCCGCGGTGGCCCTGGCTCAGGCCAACCTGGATGACGCGGTGCTGGTGGCGCCCATCGATGCCACGGTCGCCCAGATCAATGTCAGCGTTGGCCAGCTCATTAGTCCCAGCGGCAATCCGAGCGCCGCAGCCGCTGCCTCGTCGAGCGCCCCGGCCGATAGCCAGCAGCAGGCCGTCAACCGTACCCAGCAGTTGCTGGGCGGCGGCGCGATCGTGTTGAGCGACTTGCGCGCACTCCAGGTGCAGGCCCAGGTCAACGAAGGCGACGTTGGCGGCGTTCGGTCGGGTGACCACGTCGACTTCACCGTCTCCGCCTACCCGGGCACCACGTTCACGGGCACCGTCCGCTCGATCCAGCCGCTCGGGAGCAGCGCTAGCGACATCGTCACCTACACCGCGTTGGTCGACGTCGACCCGACCAGCAACCCGCTGCTGCCCACCATGACCGCCAACACCACTATCACGACCGCCAGCCGCCAGGGCGTCCTGACCGTGCCGGCGGTGGCGATTCAGTTTGCCCAGGACCAGGGCGCACGGCTCGCCAGGCGGACCGCACCAGCGCCCGACCCCAATGCCGGCGGAAGCCCGGCCAACGTGCTGGTGCTGGAGGCCGGCGAGCCGGTGCTTCAGCCGATCCGCGTCGGGCTGAGCGACGGCACCACCACCGAGGTGGTAGCGGGTCTGGACGAGGGGCAGAGCGTGATCACCGGCGTCTCCGGTGCCTGATCGACAGGTGTCGAACCGGATGAGCAATCCAGAGCAAGGAGCGAGTACATGACCGATACGCTTTCGAGGAACGGGGCGGAGCCCGGCCCCGTCATCCGCGTGGAGCAGCTGCGGCGGGACTACCGGCTGGGCTCCAACGTTGTGGCTGCCCTGCGCGGCCTCGACCTCCAAATCTGGCCGGGTGAGATGGTGGCGATCATGGCGCCGTCCGGGTCCGGCAAGTCCAGCCTGCTGAACCTGCTCGGCTGCCTGGACCGGCCGACAGGCGGGCGCTACTGGCTGGATGGCCAGCTGGTCAGCGACCTCTCCGAGGCCCAGCTGGCGGCCGTCCGCAATCGCAAAATCGGCTTCGTGTTCCAGACCTTCAACCTGCTGCCGCGGGCGACGGCGCTCAAGAATGTCATGTTGCCGCTACTGTACGCCGGCATCACCGGCGCCCCCGCGCTCGCGCGCTGCCGCCAGGCCTTGGCCGCGGTCGGCCTGAGTGACCGGATCAACCACCGACCGTCGGAGCTGTCGGGCGGCCAACAACAACGCGTGGCCATCGCCCGTGCGTTGGTCAACGGCCCGAGTTTGCTGCTGGCGGACGAGCCAACCGGCAACCTGGACACCCGGACCAGCACCGAGGTGATGGACATTTTCCAGGAGTTGAACGCAGACGGCATGACCGTGGTGCTGGTGACTCACGAGACGGACATCGCCGCCTTCTGCGGCCGCCAGATAAATCTTCAAGACGGTGAGCTGGTCGTCGACCAGGTTAACTCTAATCGCGTGCGTGCCAGCGCGCTGCTGGCCGCCGGCTCGGAGGTGGCAGCATGACAATTCCAACGACCAACGACACGCAGGTACTCGCGACGCCCCATCGGCGGCTGCCGCCGCTGATGGACGCGGGCTCGCTGAGCTGGACGACGACCCTGAGCCAGAGCGTCCAATCGGCGCTTGGCGCGCTGGCCAGCTACAAGCTGCGCGCGGCGCTGACCCTCATCGGCATCGTGGTGGGCATGGCCGGCCTGCTGGTGATCGACGCCTTCGGCCAGGTCAGGCAGATGGCCTCGGCCGCTCTCTTCAGCAGCGCGACGTTGATCACCGTCAAATACGCCCCGCCATCAACAGGTGGGGTGTACGCCGGTACGGGCCAGTCCACTCTGACTCCACAGGACGTTCAGACGGTGCAGCGCCTGCCCCACGTCATCGCGGTGAGTCCGATCAACGCCGCCCGCTTCGCGCTGGCGGCCGGCTCGAACAACTGGAGCTCGATGGTCTATGGTGGCGGCCCGGCGCTGGAATCGATCCAGAACCTGTCGCTGAAGGAGGGCCGATTCTTCACTCAGCAAGAGGACGCCTCCGGAGCGCTGATGGTCGTCCTCAGCACCAACGCGGCCAATGGGCTGTTTCCCGGCGCCGACCCGGTTGGCCAGTCCGTGCGCATCGGCAGCGTCGGCTTCCAGGTTGTCGGCGTGCTTCAGCCCCAGGGCATGACCCCGGCCGGCCACGACATTGGCGAAATCGTCTACGTGCCGCTCGGCGGCAGCCAGCAGCGATTGTTCGGCCAGCCATTCGACACCATCGCGCTCCAGGCCGACAGCGCCACCAACGTGCCGAGCATGACCGACGCCATTACACAAGCGCTTCGCCAGAACCACCGCCTCGGCGCCTGTCAGCCCGCCAAGGCGCCAGGCGGGGAAGGGCATGGCCTCGGACCTAGCGCGCCCGCATCAACCAATCAACCCGGGGCCAACACCTGCGATTTCGCCGTGGGTAGCAATCAGCAGGCACTCCAGGGGATGACCGGCGACATGGCCAACGTCAGTCGCGTCATGAGCCTGGTGGTAGGTGTCGCCCTGCTCATCGGTGGGGTGGGCATCGCCAACGTGATGCTGGCCGCGGTCAGCCAGCGGCGTCGCGAGATCGGCCTGCGGCGAGCTGTCGGGGCACGCCAGCGCGACGTGCTGCTGCAGTTCCTGGTCGAGGCGGTAAGCCTGTCGCTGGTCGGCGGGGTCCTCGGGGTTGGCGTAGGCTTCGGGCTGGTGGCGCTCGTCGGCCGCGCAATACCGACGCTAGCTGCCTTCAACGTATCGCCCAGCGTCACCGGAGTCACGCTGGCTCTCGTGGCGGCGTTGATGCTTGGCGTGGTCTTCGGCTTCTACCCGGCGCGACGCGCAGCC
>DATGVV010000628.1:0-3709 GCA_035299885.1 Chloroflexota bacterium
GCGACCGCTGCTCGCACCGCGGCGCCTCGCTGTGCTACGGGCGGGTCGAGGAGCGCGGCATCTCGTGCGCCTACCACGGCTGGCTGTACGACACCGAAGGCAACATCCTGGAGACGCCGCCCGAGCGCAACGATGCCATCACGCGCTCCGTCAAGCAGAAGGCATACCCCATCCGCAAGTTCCTGGGCATGTACTGGGCCTACCTAGGGCCGCTGCCGACACCGGAGATCCCCAAATACGACGTCTGGGTGCGGAAGGATGGCCAGCGCAAGATCGTCATCCACCCGCGGCTGGACTGCAACTGGTTGCAGGCCATGGAGAATTCGGTTGATCCGGCTCACCTGCAGATCCTTCATCAGGAGTTGATCGGCCAGGGCGTCAAGCCAGTCAGCACCACCCGTGGCTTCACCGATGACGTCAAGAGCTTCGATTTCGAGGTGGTGTCGTACGGCATCATCAAGCACCGCGAGTACATCAACGGCAAGACCGACGAGCACCCGCTCATCTTCCCCAATATCTTGCGCCAGGGCGCCGCGACCCAGATCCGCACTCCCGTGGACGACACGCACACCAATCACTGGCACGTGGTGTTCACACCGACCCCGGACGGCAGCACCGTGGACGAGAACGAGGACGACATCCCGATCGAGTACGTCGAGCCTTACAAAAACCCGCCCGACAAGCGCCATCCCGAGGCGAGGTTCAGGATGAATGCCGTCATCGGGCAGGACCACATGGCCTGGGAGACGCAGGGCCCGATCGCCGACCGGACCACCGAGCACCTGAGCTACTCGGACCGCGGCATCCACCTGTACCGCAAGCTGGTGAGGGAGCAGATCGAGCGTGTCCAGCAGGGCCTCGATCCTATGAATTTCATGCGTGATCCCAACCACGAGATGATCGACACCAACCTGTACGGCGAGGCGCAGGGCGTAAAAGGCGACCGTCACCCCGCTGGCTTGTACGCAGCAGAGAAGCAGCCGGTAAAGGTCTAAAGAAAAAGTACTGATCTACGGCTGATCGCGGCCGCCGCATCTAGAATGGGGCTACGCCCCAAGCTTGCTTATGAAGACTGCGGCCGTACCCGCTCCGCCTGATGCCGACCCGAACGTGTCGGAACGCACGTTTCAGGTCCTGCACGAAGTCGCCGTGGCCAGCAGCGGCGTGCTCGACCCCTCGGCCGTTGCGCAGATTGCGAGTGATGGCGCCCGCGAGCTGTTGGGCGTCGACAGTGCCGGGCTGGGCATCTGTGACCCGCAGACCGGCCAGCTGCGCCCCTTAGGCGAGAACGATCCCGAGCTGGCCGAGCGCCCGGTCGATCAGGCGCTGGACACGGGCGTGAGCAGCACCGCCTTCCGGCTGCGCGAACCCGTCCTCATCCACGACTACCGGCGCTGGGAATCGGCCCGGCCGGAAGCCGTGGCCCGCGGCATTCGGAGCGTGGCCTCGGTCCCTCTGATCGCCCGCGATCGGGCTGTTGGCGCGTTGACCGTCAGGTCCTTCAAGCCGCGCTTCTGGACCACTGAGGACGTTCGCCTGCTGGGCCTGCTGGCAGCGGAGGTTGCGCCCGCGCTGGAGGCGGCCCGTCTTCATGTCGAGTCGGAGCGGCGCCGCGCCGAAGCAGAGGCGCTGGCCGAGCTGGTGCGCGTTGGAGCGACCGAGCGCGACCCGGATCGTGTTATCGCCCTCATCTGCGAGCAGGCCGGCAGGCTTATCGGCGCCGATTACGCCGCGGTCGCCATGATCACGCCTGACGGTGGCCGCATCTGGCGCGGCATGTGGGGCAACCGCTCGCAACACTGGCGGCGCCGGCCCAGCGGCCGCGGCACTGGGCCCTTGGGCCGAACGGTGCGCGAGCGGCGCACCATCGTGATGGAGAACGTCAGCGACGATCCCGCGATTGCGCCTCACACGCACGTGGCCGAAGGCGGCAAGACGCTGCTGTCCACGCCGCTGATCTTCCGCGAGGAGTTGCTTGGCGCTCTCACGCTCGGCTGGCGCACACCGGTCAAGCCCAGCGCCGACCAGGTGAGCCTGGCGGAAGCGCTGGCCGGCTACGCCGCCACCGTGCTGGACAACGCCCGCGCCTACGCCGAGCAGCAGACGGCCCGGCAACATGCCGAGTCGGTGGCCGACACCCTGTCACAGCGCGAGCGCGCTTTACAGGCGCTGCACGATGTGGCTGTGGCGGCCGGTGGCGTGCTCGATCCCGAAGCTCTGGGACGCCTCGTCGTCGAAAGCACACGGGCCCTGCTCGACTTTGACAGCGCTGGCCTGTACTGGTGGAACAACGCCCGCGGTGCCCTTCGCCCGCTGGCCGAAAGCGATCCCAATCGCCGGACTCCCGAGACCGTCCTGCAGCCTGGCATCGGCATCGCCGGCGAGGTCTACCGGGATGGCCAAACGCTCGTGGTGGAGGACTACCTGTCGTGGCCGGGTAGGTTGCGCAAGATCTCCACGCGGATCAAGAGCGTTGCCGCCCTGCCGCTCCGGCTCGAGGAGCGCACGCTGGGGGTGCTGGTCGTCAGGAGCCATACCCGCCGGGCGCTGCAACCCGACGAAATCAACCTCCTGGAGCTGCTCGCTGCCCAGGTTGCGCCGGCGCTCGAGGCCGCCCGGCTGCATGCCGAGTCTCAGCGGCGCAGGACCGAGGCGGAAGCGTTGGCTGAGTTGGCCCGGCAAGGAGCCGTCGCGCACGAGATCAAGCCGGTGGTCGATATGGTGTGCCGGCGCGCCTGCGAGCTCATCGACGCCGATTTCGCGGCCCTACTGGCGCACGGCGACGACGGCGCGGGCTGGCTGGGCGTGGCCGGCAATCGCTCCGACATCTGGCATAAACGGCGCCGTATCTCCGGCCGCGGGCCGGCAGGCAAATCCATGGCCGAAGAGCGAACGGTGGTCTTCCGCCGTGGCGCGCTAGAGGCCGATGGGTCTCTGGACGGCCTGGCGATGATGGCTGCTGAGGAGGCCGAAACCGCTCTGGCGGTGCCACTCATCCGGCGCACTGGGCCGTTCGGCAGCTTGGTGATTGGCTGGCGGGAAGCGCTGAATGTGAACGCTGAGCAGCGGCGGCTGGCAGAGGCATTGGGGGGCTACGCGGCGGCCGTCCTGGACAATGCCCTGGCTCATGCCGAGACCGAGCGCCGGCGTACCGAAGCAGAAGAGCTCGCCGAACTGGTCCGTCAAGGAGCCGTGGAGCACGACGCAGAGCGGGTCATCAACCTGATCTGCGAGCATGCAACCAACCTCACCGGGGCCGATTACGCCGGCATCAGGCTGATCGACGACGAGGGACTCACCTGGCGCGGCATGGCCGGCAACCGCACCGATGCCTGGCGAACCCCGCGTCCATCGCGCGGAGCAGGCAGCACCAGCCAGGCGATGGCGGCCGGCAAAACGATCGTCAGCCACATCAAGGACCTGCAGGCCGGCAGCGTCAAGTTGGATTCGGATTCAGTGCGGGCCAAAGAAGGCGGCGTCCTGGAGATGGCCACGCCGTTTGTGTATCGGGGCACCGCGCGCGGCGCCCTGATCGTGGGCTGGCGATCGGAAATCGAGCCTTCGCCAGACCAGATCCGCGTGGCCGAGGCGCTGGCCGGCTTCGCCACTGTCATCCTCGAGAATGCACGCGCCCACCTAGCGCTGGCGCAGCAGGCGCTCTATGACGAGCTGACCGAGCTGCCCAATCGCCGGTTGTTTCAGGACCGCC
>DATGVV010000629.1:0-1845 GCA_035299885.1 Chloroflexota bacterium
CTGATAGCCCGCCTTGCGCTCAGCAAGCATGCGCGGCGCCAACAGGATGGCCGGGTGGGCGGCGCACACGTCCATGGCCGGGCATTGGTCGCAGCGCGGGTTGCGCGCGCTGCAGATCGTCGCTCCGAGATCCATCAGCGCCTGGTGCCAGTCGTATGCCTGGCCCGGCGGCAGGACCTGATCCGCCAGCGCCTGGATCTCCCGCTCTGACGGCTCCGCTTGATGGCCCACGAACAGCCGGCTCAGCACCCGCCGGACGTTGGTGTCCCAGAAAGTTACCGGCTGCTCGTAGGCGAAGCACGCGATCGCCCCGGCGGTGTAGCGGCCAACCCCTTTGAGCTGCCGCAGCTCCTCGAATGTGCCCGGCATGCGCCCGCCATGGCGCTCCAGGCATTGGCGCGCGATGTCCTGCAGCCGCACTGCGCGGCCGTTGTAGCCCAGCGGCGCCCACAGCCGGATGACTTCCGCCGCCGGCGCCTCGGCCAGCCGCTGCAAGGTCGGGAACGCCGCCAGCCACTGCTCGTACTTGGGCAGCACCCGCTCCACCTGCGTCTGCTGCAGCATCACCTCCGCTACCAGGATGTGGTACGGATCGCGCGTCTGCCGCCACGGCAGATCGCGGCCATGGCTCCGGTACCAGGAGAGGATGTGCTGCTGAACGGGCGCCAAATTAGTGGATGAGCTGCTCGGTGTGCTCGCCGAGATGCTCGGTAATGGCCGCTTTGAGTGCCTCGGCGTCCCGCGCCAGCAGCGCGTCCAGGATGGGTCGGTGGGCCTCGACATAGTGCGGCAGCGTGTCGTAAGTGAGTTGATGCAAGCGTAAATAGAGGCGCAGCTGGCCCTCCATGGTGGTCCACACCTGGCGCAGCAGATCGTGGCCGGCCAGCTCGTAGAAGCGGCCGTGGAAGCGCAGGTGAAGCTCCAGCAGCCCGTCAGGATCGTCCTTCGCGGCGGCTCGTTCCATTTCGGCGTGCAGGCGCTGCAGCTCGCGCATCTCGGCCGGCTTGACGAACTCGGCCGCTCGCTCGGCGGCGAAAGCCTCCACCACCCGCCGCAGGGACACGATTTCGGCCATCGCCTTGGGCGTCACTTCGGTGACGTACCAGCCCTTGAAGGGAATGTTTACGATCAAGCCCTCTTCCTCGAGCTGGCGCAGCGCCTCACGCACCGGCGCCCGGCTGATGCCCATGTCTTCGGCGATGCGCCGCTCCACCAGCGGCGTACCGCCTGTGAGGGTGCCCTCGCTGATCGCAGCCCGGATCGACTGCACCGCGTCCTGGCGGTAGGTCCGCGGGCTCAGGCGAGGAAAGATCGCGGCCATGTGATCGATCTATAGGGTACACTATTCTGGTCGATGGTCGACCATCGACTGGCGACCACCAGAATGCCTGACCTGTTCAAGACCGCCCTCAACCAGACCCACCGCCGTCTCGGCGCTCGCATGGTCGATTTCGCCGGCTGGGACATGCCGGTCCAGTACCCCGGCGGGATCGTGGCCGAGCACAATGCGGTGCGCACTGCGTGCGGCCTGTTCGACCTGTCGCACATGGGCCGCGTCTACATTCGCGGTGAGGACGCCTTCAAGCTGGCTCAGCGCTGCCTGACCCGCGATCTCACCCGTTTGCGCTTTGGCCAGGCCGGCTATGGCCTGCTGTGCAACGAGGATGGCGGCGTTCTGGACGACGTCATCGCCTACCTGCTCAGCGACACGGAGCTGCTGTTTGTGTTCAACGCCTCCAACCGCCAGAAGGACGTCGATTGGTTTCAGCAGCAGCGCGAAGAGGCCAACCTGCTGGCCGCCATCGACGACCGCACGTTCGAGACGGCTCTGATCGGGATCCAGGG
>DATGVV010000630.1:0-3201 GCA_035299885.1 Chloroflexota bacterium
ACGCTCAACGACTGGCAAATGGTGGTAACGATGGTGGTACCAGGCGATGTCGTGTCTGTCTCAGCAAACCACTTTCGCTACCAGGACAAAGGCTGACTCGGCGATTCTTCCCGCCTTTCCCACAGCAGTGGCAGTTTAGTCCCTACTTGGGCTCCCGGCTATAGGGTCGGCTCAGCCTGATGATGGCCAAGCTTTTCGAAAAGAGCGGGGATCTCAATGTCAAATGCCTGGCAAAGCGCGAGAACATCTCGATAATCCGTCTCATCCGGGGTGTATGTGGTATGACCTCGGACTTGGAATTCCGCGGTCTCACACTGGACTGGACTGCCGGCGATAATACCCCGTCCTTCGAGGGAACCTACTTCGAAGGGCAACCCTGCTGGACCATACATGGTGACCCCGGCCTCACTGATCACCGTTTCGCTGAAGTCGGCTAGATGTACGTCGACCAAGCGTCCGCGCCTATCAATGAGAACCCAGTTGTAATCGTTGTCCACACGATAGGTGCTAAAGCCCGCCGCTTCCATGGCCGCGTTATATGCGACGCGGTCTGCGGCCGAGATGGTTATGTCGAGATCTACGTGCTCGCGTGTTTGATGACCGAGAAGCGCATCCACCCCCCAGCCGCCATTTAGCCACACATCAATCGCGTGCTGGTCGAGCCAGATGAGTAGCTCGACTACGTCCGAGGCACGCATCATCGCCATTGTCCAATTATGGTTTCCGAGACGCGTGAGGCCGCGTAACCGGCCGGGCCACCGCTCGCGAGGAGCGGTTTACTACCCCACTAGCGGCCGGTGGAGCACCGCGAAATGTCATGCGCGAGATGCCTACCTCGCCGCGCCGACTGCTTGGAGCCACGTGGTCCCCGTCCAGGACCAGGCGACGTCCACGCGCGTGGCTCCCGGAGACGGCGTCACATCCTCAAAGGCCCATACCGTACTTCGGCTGGCTTCGCTGGCACCAACGGCATACACGTCGCCGCCGGGCTGCCCCACGGACGGGAGCCGAGCCCAGTCCCGACCGTCCCACGTCCAGGTTTCGGTGGGAAATGGAACACCGTGTGGACCAGCTGCGACTGTAAGCAGGAGGAGCTGGCTGGAGATTGGGTCGCTTACAAGTGTCATGTGCGCACTAGCGCCCGGCTCATGTGCCGGTACCAGCCGGTGCCAGCTGGAACCGTCCCAACGCCAGGTCTCCGGCTCGCACCCCAGTGCGGTGCATCGCTCGCCGGCAACCAGAACCGTCCGAGTCCGTGGGTCAAAGGCTATCGGTAGGAGGGGTCCGGCTGGTCCATCCTGCTGAGGCCGTTGCTGCCAGTGGGCGCCATCCCAAGTCCAGGTCTCCGTCGGCGCGACCGGCCCGCTGCCTGCGAACACAAGTAGCACCATTTGTCCCCGATCGGGGTCATAGGCCATGCCGGCCGGACCGCCTGCCGGGGCAACTCCACCATGCGCGACCTCGCGCCAAGTTGAGCCGTTCCAAGCCCAGGTGTCGCGGGGCAGATCATGTGGCCCCACCGAACCGCCAAACAGGAGCACCTGACCCAGTTTTGGGTCCCACGCCATCGCTGCACTCTCGCGGCCGCGCGGGCTCACCCGCGCCTGCGCAACCGTCCAGTGGTTTCCTGACCAGAGCCAGGTTTCGCCAAGGCGATTGAAGAGCACGACCTGATAGATGCGCGGGGTCGTAGGCGAGACCCGGGTATAAGCCAAAAAAGGGGAAACCGGGTGGGGAGGGCGAAGAAGCCACGATGCTGTTTGGCGCACGCCCGGAAAACGGTCGCACCGCGATAAAGATGATGCCGACGACGAAAGCCAGCGCGAAGGCGCTCAAGACGAATCCACGATGCTCTCTCAGTTGCGGAATTAATGGCCGGCCGGGCTGATCTGGATCTCGCCAGTTTTCTTGCGCGGGCGACTCCTTTTCTTCGTCCATAAGGTCATCTGCTCACACAAGTTTGACAGTTGAGGCGGGGTAGGTTGGTCGGGAAAATCTGCCGGCTACCGCAGGCGCTCGACGCTGACTGCTCCAGCCAGGAAGTTCAGCCTGGGACTCTAGCCTACCCAGATCCGATGCCCCTAACGGGCGTGGCGACGCCGGGTTCGTTGATGATGGTCTGACGCAAATCACCCCAAGAAAGTTTCTCTAGCCTTACCACCCCGCCGTTCCGCCGATAGTCGCTGAGCACTTGCAGAAGGCGCTCTAAAGAGCGGACAGGCCAGGGGACACGCAGAAGTGGGCCGCTACCACTACCTACTCAGGTAATGTCGAGGCGAGACCGCGGCCGCGTCGATCGTCGTGGACGCATCAGCTGGCGATGACAATGATCATATCTTCAAACTCGGTTCCATCCACCTGAAGGGCATAGCATCCTGGCGTGGACGGATAGACGTAAAAGCCACTGGTAGGGCCCGGCCCGTAGATCCTCTCGTAGAAGGTGCGTGTTACCGACACCCCGGTCAAAGTCTCTCCCTTGTCCGAGGGACCGGCAGGGCTTCCACTGAACTCCAGACGGCCTGGTCCATCGATGCGGCCACCCCTGAAGAGAATCGGCCCGGAGGCCCCACCCATGAGCTCGTACACCATTTTGTTCCATGGGTAGCCGCCCCGGGGGAGGCGTCCTCCGAGGTAGAACGGCCCACTTCCACGAGGATCGCCAATCTGGGCTCGCACGTTCGAGACGGGCGTTACTGGGCATGGCGAACCAGGCTGCAGGTTCGGCAGCTTTACTGGCCGAGCGAGCAGCCCAGCGGTGGGCGGTGCAGAGGCTGAGATGGGCGGTGCAGGGGTGGAGTGCAGCGGTGCTCCCGGAGCCTCTATGCACCCGCCCACGAGAGTGAGAAGACAAACGATGACGACACTCCGCAACATGCTACTTATCGCTCTCGTTTAAGGGTAGCGGACTCTTGCGCCTGGCCGCCCACCCAAGCGCGAAGGCGCCAGACGAGTTTGGGGGATAAAGAGTGCGCTCTCGAGTAGCCGCCAGGGGATCCAGGAGGGCTGGAAGCCGAAAATCGGCCAGGGGGTGGCCAGGTGGCCCACCGGGTAGGCCTTGGCAGGCGTCGGTGAATCTAGAAGGAGTCGCTTTTCCGTTTCCAGCGGCCGGTTAGCGGGTCTCGGTCGGCTGGCGGCGGCAGCTGCCACTTACCCTGCTTGGCCCTAAGCAGGTGAGCTGCCCGAACTTTGGCCGCAACCGCC
>DATGVV010000631.1:0-7564 GCA_035299885.1 Chloroflexota bacterium
CCCATCCTCTTGGCGATCTCGCCGCCGATGATGGCGTGCGGGCCCTCGACCTCGTGCGATACGCCCTTGCCAACGTCGTGCAGGAAGCCGCCGCGGCGGGCCACGTTCACATCGGCCCCCAGCTCGTGCGCCATGGTCGAGCACAGCGCCGCGATCTCGATTGAGTGGCGGAGCACGTTCTGGCTGTAGCTGGTGCGGAAGTGCAGCCGGCCAATGGCCTTGATCAGGTCAGGGCTGAGGCCGTGAACCTTGGCCTCCAGCGCCGCCTTCTCGCCTTCCTCACGCATGATGTTGTCCACTTCCATGCGCGCCTTGGCTACCAGCTCCTCGATGCGCGCCGGGTGGATGCGGCCATCCACGACGAGCTTCGTCAGTGCCTGCCGCGCGATCTCGCGCCGCACCGGATCGAAGCCCGATAGGATGACGGTGTCGGGCGTGTCGTCGATGATCAGGTCCACGCCGGTAGCCGCCTCGAGCGCGCGGATGTTGCGGCCTTCGCGCCCGATGATGCGACCCTTCATGTCTTCGCTGGGCAGCGGCACGACGGACACAGAGCTCTCCGAGACCTGGTCGGAGGCGTACTTCTGGATGGCCAGGGCGATGATCTTGCGGGCCTTGGCCTCAGCCTCCTCTTTGGTCTCGAACTCGATCTCGCGCACGCGCTTGTTGGCTTCAGCGCGGATCTCGGTCTCGACGGCTTGCAGCAGCTGCGCTTTGGCCTCGTCACGATTCATGGTCGCTACGCGCTCCAGCTGTTGGACCTGCTCTTGGCGCAGGCGCTCGACCTCGGCTTTGGCCGTCTCGGCTTCCTGCTCCTTGCCGGTGATCTGCTTCTCGCGCTGCTCGATCGATTCGACCTTGCGATCGATGTTTTCTTCTTTTTGGGCTAACCGGCGTTCGGCGCGCTGGGATTCGTTACGCGCTTCCCGCGCTTCTTGTTCGGCCGCCGTGCGAGTCTTGAGGGCCTCGTCTTTGGCTTTGAGCAGAATGTCCTTTTCTTCTGCCCTGGCCTCGGCGAGCATGGCCTCGATCTTGATCTCGGCCTCCTTCGCGAAGTCGGTCTGCTGTTTCCGGGTCACCAGGTAGGCGACGCCGAAGCCACCGGCTGCGCAAAGAACCCCCACGACGATAATCCAGGCTATCGCCATGGTCCCAACCTCCGGGACAACCTGGGCAGACCATCTCTGCCCAAGCCACCAAAATTTCTTTCAGCTCGGGCCCGAACTCGCTCCGGCGCCTCTTCTCGCTAGGTAGATGACGTAGTCCGACAGAACGGGCGTTCAGCTAGTTGGACTATAGAAGGTGTTCTTTTCATAAGTCAAGAAAGCATGCCTGTTTTAATCGTTGAAACCGGGCGGCCGCAGATCCTCCCGCATGCGGCGTAGCTGCTCGCGGTGGACATGCGCGAGCTGGCCCAGCAGCAACTCACCGTCCGGAGTGAGGCGAATATTGACCTGGCGCCGATCCGTCTGGTCGTGCTCCCTCTGAACGAGCCCGCGCTCTTCGGTGCGGTCGATCAGGCCCACCGTGCTGTGATGGTCGAGCTGCATCCGCTCCGCCAGCTCGGTGATGTTGGCGTACTCACGTCCCGGATAGCCCTTGATCGCCAACATCAATTGGTACTGCTGGGGTGTGATGCCAGCTTCCCGGGCCGCTTCTTCACTGAAGCGCAGGAAGCGCCGCATCGCGTAGCGATACTCGGCCATCGCCTCGAAATCCGCTTTGTTGATCGTTTCGCTGGCCACTTGCTGTCAATGTTACCCACAACGGTATGCTGGTTGGTAGGAGGGCAGGCATGACTGCGGCAGCCATCACCAGGAGCGCCGATTGGCAGGACGCGTTGGAGCGCGCCATCCAGGAAGCCGGCATTGAGCCGGGCCGGGCCGCCGCGGCTGATCTGGCCGTGTTCTTCGCCAGCGCCGACTACGCCGATCACCTGGACGCCATGGTGCGCCGGGTCCAGAGTGCCACCGGCGCCGGGCTGCTGGCTGGCTGCACCGGACAGGGAATCATCGGCCCCGAGCGCGAGATCGAAGGTGAGCCGGCCGTGTCCCTCATGACCTTGCCCCTGCCAGGCGCGGTGCTGTGCGGTTGTCATGTCAACCAGCAGCAGCTGGAAGAGCTCGACACCCCCGAAGCCTGGCAGCGGCACACGGGGGTTGCCCCGGACGACGTGAATGCCTGGCTGATGTTCGCCGACCCGTTCCACCTCGACGTGGAGACGCTGCTGGACCGGTTCAGCAACGCGTATTCAGGCTTGCCCATCATCGGCGGGCTGGCTTCGTCCGCCGCCCATCCGCATCAGACGTTTGTGTTCCTTAACGGCGAGGTGCATGGTGAGGGCGCGGTGCTCGTGGCGCTGGGTGGCGCTTACACCGTGAAGACCGTGGTCTCGCAGGGCTGCGACCCCATCGGCGAACCGTGGATCATCACCTCCGCCAACGGCTCGATCATCGAGACCATCTCCCAGCGCCCAGCCTATGAGGTGCTGGTGGAGACGCTGCAAGCGCTCGCCCCAGACGTCCAGCAACGGGCCGCCCGGAACCTCCTGGTCGGTCTGGCTATGGACGAGTACAAGGAGTCCTTTGGCCGTGGTGACTTTCTCATCCGTGGCCTGATGGGCGCCGACCCGAAAAGCGGCGCTATCGCCATCGGCGCTCACGCCCGCATCGGGCAGACGATCCAGTTCCAGATCCGCGATGCCAAGGCTGCCGACGAGGACCTGCGGCAGCTTCTGAGCCAGGCCCACGATACGCTGGGTGACACTCGCCCCGTGGGCGCCGTGCTTTGCTCCTGCAACGGCCGCGGCGAGGGTCTATTCGGCTTTCCCGACCACGACGCCCGCACGGTCGCCCAACAGCTCGGCGCGGTGCCCCTGGCCGGTTTTTTCTGTAACGGCGAAATCGGTCCAGTAGGGAAGAACGTCTTCCTGCACGGCTTCACTGCATCCCTCGGCCTGATCGTGCCGGTCGACGAGAACGCAGACCCGTAAACAGCGTCACTACGCCGAAGGTCAGTGGCTGGGCGGCGCAGCCGTCAAAGCCGGCGTGGGCCAGGATGCGGCACATGTCGGCCGGAGGCGGGATCTGGGCCAGAGAGGCGGCCAGGTACTCGTAGGCTTGGCGCTTGCCCGCGAGCGCGCCGAAGACTGGAGCGGCCAGCCGGAAGTAGGCGTCGAAAGCCGGCCGCAGGAACCCGCGAGGCTCCGTCGCGTCCAAGAGGGCTATGCGCCCGCCCGGCGCCATCACCCGAGCTAGCTCGGCCATCGCGGCTTCGAGATCGTGCAGGTTGCGCAGCACGAAGCCGCTGACCGCCCCCTGAAATGAGCCATCAGCGAACGGCAGCTCGAACGCGCTGCCGCGCACCAGCCCTACACTCGGGTCCAGCCGGCCGCGGGCGCGGAGCAGCATCTGCCAGCTCACGTCCACGCCCGCTACCCTGGCTTGCCCGGACACCAGGCGCGATAGATCGCCTGTGCCGCAGCCCAGGTCCAGCACCCGATCGCGGGGCTTCGCCTGGATGGCTCGGACGGTGGCTTGCCGCCAGAAGCGGTCGAGCCCTAGCGAGATGAGCCGGTTGAGCGCGTCATAGCGATCGACGATGCCATCGAACATCGCCTCGACGCGCTTCTGATCGGGCGCGCGCCGCCAGCTCAGGCCGCGGCTCGTTCCCTTGCCGCCGTCCCGCGCAGCACCGTCCCAGGCAGATCGCCGCTCAAGCGGCCATCCTGATAGATCACCTGGCCGTTCACGATCGTGTAGTGCAGCCCCTCCGAGCGCTGCACCAGGCGCCGCGTGTTGGCCGGGTAATCCTCAGCCCATTCCGGCTCGCATGGTCGGACTGTGCTGGGATCGAACAGCGTCAGGTCCGCCCAGTAGCCTGGCCGCAGCAGTCCGCGTTGCGGGAGCCCGTAGACCGATGCCACCTGGAACGTGAGCTTGTGGATAGCTTGCTCCAACGGCATGATCTGCCGCTCGCGCACCCACAGGCCGAGCAGCGTCGTGCTGTACCCAAAGGTTGCCCCAAACTGCACGTGCGCACCGGCGTCCGAGATGCCGACCAGCACATACGGGCTGCGCAGGATCTCTCCCATCGCCTCGGGATCGCCGCCGGTGTTGGCGCTCTCGAACGTGGTCTCCAGATCCTCTTCCAACGAAAGGTCGAGGAAGGCGTCCAGCGCATCCTGCTGGCGGATGGCCGCCATGTCGGCCACGCTCTTGCCCAGAAAGCGCGGATCGCGCGTCTTGATGATCGTCACCAGGTCCCAGCGCTTGTGGAAATTGCTGGGCTTCGAATCGGCCAGATCGGCCCGCAGCTTGACGCGAGTCTCGGCCGAGGCGAAGGCCTCTTTGCGGGCTGGTTCCGGCAGGAACATCAGCGTTTTCCAGGTGGGGAACTCGTCGAACGCCTGGGCGTTCTTGAGGCTGAACTGGCGGGTCAGCGGCATGGTCATCGCCAGGCCGTAGGCCTGATGGCCGCCGGCGAAAATGCCGGCCAGGCCGTCGAGCTGCTGGCGCCACAGGTCGGGCGCGATCCAACGGTGCTGCACACTCTGCCACGTCACCGGTCGGCCGGTGCGGCGGGCCAGCTGCTCGTACCAGGGCAGATGATCGGTCTTACTCAGGCCCAGAATGGTCTGGATGACGCCGCTGTTCAGCTCCGCCAGCACGTCGCACAGCGCGAACAGCTCGGCATCGTCGGCCAGGCGGCTGGCCACTGGCTTGCCGTCCTCGCGGTTGTGGCGCGGGTTGCGGTTGGTGGAGAAGCCCAGTGCGCCCGCTTCCATGCCCTCGCGCACGAGTGCCCGCATCCGCTCGACCTCACCCGGAGTTGCTATCCGCTCCGTAGCCTCGGCGCCGAGTACGTGATGGCGCACGGCGATGTGGCCGATCTGGCCACCGACGTTCACACCGATCCGGCCTTCCAGCGCATCCAGATAGTCGCCAAAAGAGCGCCAGCGCCACTGCACGCCTTGCTCCAGCGCCTGGCGCGGTATGGCTTCGACCCGCACGAAGCTCTGCACCAGCTCTTCCTCGCCACCCGGCCCAAGGGGCGCCAAGGCCAGCCCGCAGTTGCCGGTGATGACCGTGGTCACGCCGTGCTCGGGCGCGGACGTCCCGTAAGGGTCCCACAGCAGCTGCGCATCGAGGTGCGTGTGGTGGTCGATGAACCCCGGCGACACCACTAAGCCGCTGGCGTCGATGGTCCTGGCAGCGCTGCCCTGCAGGCGTCCGATGTCGGCAATGCGGCCGTCGCGGACGCCGACGTCGGCTCGATAGCCTGGCAGGCGCGAGCCATCCACCATTGTGCCGCCTCGGACGAGCAGGTCGTAATCCATGGCGGGAGTCTAGCCCAACTCCGCTAGACTGGTCGGCCGCGCCGCGGTAGCCGGCCTGTTCGTGCTCAGCGCTCCGTTGGCTACTCGCGCAGCCGGTAACGCTGGATCTTGCCGGTGGCCGTCTTCGGCAGCTCGTCCACGAAATCGATCCAGCGCGGGTATTTGTAAGGCGCGATGCGGTCCTTCACGAAGGCCTGCAGCTCCTCAGCCGTCGCCTTCTGGCCCTGCTTCAGCACCACGAACGCGCGCGGCTTCACCAGGTCGTCTTTGTCCCTATGGCCAACGACCGCGCACTCCAGCACCGCCACATGGGCGATCAGCGCCGACTCCACTTCGACGGGCGACACCCAGATGCCGCCGACCTTCAGCATGTCATCGGAGCGGCCCTGCATGTAGAAGAAACCGTCCTCGTCCAGGTTGTATTTGTCGCCGGTCCGGATCCAGTGGCCGCTCATGGTGTCCTTCGTGCGCTCGTGCTTGTTCCAGTAATAGGCGCAGGTGCTGTCGCCCTTGACCCACAGGTTCCCAGCCTGGCCCGGCGGCACCGGCTGACCGTCGTCGTCCAGCAGCTTGGCCTCGTAGCCGGGCACGATCTGGCCACTCGAACCCGGCCGGACCTTTCCGGCTCGATTGGAGATGAAGATGTGCAGGATCTCCGTCGAGCCGATGCCGTCCAGGATCTCGTGGCCGAAGCGCTCCTTCCAGCGCTCGTAGATGGCCGAGGGCAGGGCCTCGCCGGCGCTGGCTGCCAGCCGGATGCTGGATAGGTCGGGTTTGCCGTGCTCGGCCGCGGCCAGCATCGCCGCGAACGCCGTGGGCACGCCAAAGAACAGCGTTGGCCGCTCACGCTCGATCACGTCGAACAAGCTGGCCGGATCTGGCCGGCCGGGATGCAGGATGGTCGTGGCGCCGAAGCGGAACGGGAACGTCAGCGCATTCCCGACCCCATAAGCAAAGAACAGCTTGGCCACCGAAAACAGCCGATCCTCAGGCCGGACGCCCAGCACCTCTTTGGCATAGGTGTCTGTCGTATAGATGGCATCGTGCTGCAGGTGGACGGCCCCCTTGGGAAAGCCCGTCGTGCCCGAGCTGTACAGCCAGAAGCACACGTCGTCCTTAGATGTCGGCGCCGTCTCACAGTGTGGGTCCGCCTTGGCCAGCAGCTCGTCGAGCTCCTCACCCGTGCTTACGATGTGCTGGACGAACCGCAAGTTTCGTCTAACCGGCTCGATCTGCGCCAGCAGCGACTTGCTGACGATCGCCGCTACCGCCCGGCTGTCGTTCAGGAAGTACTCGTAATCGTTCGGCTTCATATTGGTGTTCACTGGGACGGGCACCGCCCCTATGCGGATCGCCCCAAAGAAGCTAGCCACGAACTCAGGCCCGTCGAGCAGCAGGAGGAGCACCCGATCCTCCATTCGCACACCCAGCCCCCGCAGCGCATTGGCGACGCGGCCGACCATCTCGCCCACCTGGCCGTACGTATACGACTGCCCCTCGCAGCGGATGGCCACCTTGTCGGGGTTCCGCCGCACGTTCTCGTCGATAAACGTCTGGCTGGCGTTGTACTCGTCGGGCAACTGGGGAATCATGGCCCGCATGATACGTCCGGGCCGTTTGCGGTGCTAGACCTAGCGCTCGTCGACGCGCGGCGGGGCCATCGCGTACATCTCGCCCGAACGGTCCACCTGCGTGTCCTTGTGAGCCTCCAGCCAGCGCTCGGCGTCGATGGCCGCCTTGCAACCGTCGCCAGCGGCGGTCACCGCCTGGCGATAGACGTGATCGCGCACGTCGCCGGCGGCGAACACGCCGGGGATGTTGGTGACTGTTGAGGCCGGATCGGGCATCTTGACGTAGCCCTTCTCGTCGAGATCGATCTGGCCCCGGAACAGGTTCGTGTTGGGCTGATGGCCGATGGCTACGAAGGCGCCACCATAGGGCTTGACCGTCTCTTTGCCGCTGACCGTGTCGCGCAGCCGCAGCGCCTCCAGCTTGCCGTTGCCAACGAACTCCACCACGTCGGTATTCCAGGTGAAGCTGATCTTGGGGTTGTCGAAGGCCCGCTGCTGCATAGGCTTCGACGCTCGCAGCGTGTCACGGCGGTGTATAACGTTCACCGAGCTGGCGAAGCGCGTTAGGAACGTCGCTTCCTCGAGCGCCGTGTCGCCGCCGCCAATCACCGCCAGCTCCTGGCCTTTGAAGAAGAAACCATCGCAGGTGGCGCAG
>DATGVV010000632.1:0-2159 GCA_035299885.1 Chloroflexota bacterium
GTGAGTGGCGTCGCGGGGAGTGGACTCCAGGGTTTTCACCACCACCGCCTCAACTTGGTCGTCAGTGATCCGTCGCGGCGCACCGGGCCGGGGTTCGTCGAGAAGACCGCCCAGACCTCGCTCGACATAGCGCGAGCGCCATTTGCCGACGGTCTGCGGGGTGATTCGCAACTGGGCCGCGACGGTGCTGTTGGAAAGACCATCGGCACAGCGCAGGACAATGTCAGCGCGGCGAGCGAGTCCGTTGCTCGACTTGGGACGCTTGCTCCAACGCAGGAGCTGAGAGCGGTCTTCTTCGGGAACCAAGAGTACAGCCTTGGGGCGACCGCGTTGCATGGCGTGAACCTCATTCTGCGGTCTGACTGCGACCCTGCCATTATCTCACTAATTTCGGAAGCAGGACACTAGGAGCCTGTTCCAGTAACCAGTAACAGCGACCTTGGCGAGTTCATCGCGCCTCTGAAGGGCTGGTAAGTCGCATCCCTGCCGGCTGAGCATTCTGGTAGCAAGCCAGGCGCGGCCATGAAGCATGGCCAGCTGCCCTCCATCTTCATGCGGTGGCCGAGGCGGACCTCCACCGGCCGCTGTCGTGCAGCCGGCGAAGGTTGTAGGCCAGGGTCACCAGCTTCCATTCACCGCTCACCTTCTCCAGCCCTCGGAGCAGGAACTGCCGGAAGCCGAGCCCCTGTTTGATGAAACCGAAGGGTGGCTCGGCCACGTGCTTGCGGCGCTTGTAAACGGCGCGTCCCTTCTTGGTCCGGGTCTTCCGACGCATCCGCTCGCGGGGTCCCGCCGACTTCGGAATCCGGCCTCGCGGCGAGGCTTCTTGGCGGTTGTGCTGGTCCTTGTCGACGGCGATGTAGGCGTCGATTCCCAGCTTGTCGAGCAGGATTAGGTTGGTCTCTCGCGAGTAGCCGGCGTCGGCCGAAATCTTGTCCGGCACCTCGCCCGCGTTCAGCGCCGTGGTGATCAGCATTGGCAGCAGCTGCGGATTGTCCGAGGCCTGGTTGCCAACTTCCGCCGCCAGCACGATGTGGTGCGGCGTGTCGTCCACCGCCAGCTGGCAGTTGTAAGCCTGCACGAAGGCCTTCTCCCCGCTCACCATGATCCGCGACTCGGGATCGCTGAAGTTGCGCTGCTCTTTGTCTGCCGGCGCCTCCCGGCCCTGCTCCTGGGCCTCCTTTTCCAATTCGGCTTTCGCTTCCCGCAGCTTGCGCAGCCGGCTCTCAGCTCGCTGCAGCTCCTCCGGCAACTCGTCCCCACGACGGTCCTTGCCGAACTCCTCGTCCTCGGCTTGGTCGATCGCCTCTGCCTGCTCTAGCCAGCCCTGGACGACCTTCTCGTACTCGGCTTCCCGCTCCTTCATCCGGCCGTAGCTCATCGCCTTGTGCCTGCTGGCGTTGGCCTTGATCTTGGTCCCGTCCAGGGCCACGTGCCCCAGCTTCACCAAGCCCGCCTTCTGGCAGACCTGGAGCACCTGGCCGAAGAGCTCATTCAGCGCCTTCAGGTGCCGACGCCGGAACTCGCTGATGGTCTTGTGGTCGGGTTGCTGGTCGGCCGTCAGATAGCGACAGGGCACCAGCTCCTGGGCGGCCCGCTCTAGCCGCCGCGAGCTGAAGATCCCACTCGCGTAGCCGTAGAGCAGCAACTTCAACAGCAGCCGCGGTTCGTAGGGCGGCGCGCCTCGCAGCTCCCGATAGCTGGCGTAGATCCAGCTCAGGTCGAGCACGTTGTCGACCAGCTCGCTGATCAGGCGCGCCAGGTGCCCCGCCGGCAGCCACTCCGCCAGGTTCGGCGACAGCAGCAGGATCTGATTCGGATCATATGGGCGGAAGCTCTTCTCGGCTCCAACTCCAAGCGAGTCGTTCCCGGTCGCATCATCCGGCTCCGTCGTGGTTGGAACCGGCTGCGGCAGGTCCGGGATCTGCATCTGATCGGCGGCTCTGTATGCCTCTGGCATTCGCGCTTACCTCGACGTGGACTGGGTCGCTTGCAGGGTGGGAATCGCGGGCCCCTATTCTCTCAGCCCGAGTTCGGCTTTCCGACACAGGCTCCTAGGTTGCGGGCGGCCCCATGGGCTGAACCAGGTGAGAAAGTGGTGACGAGCACTCCAACGTGGAGGACTTGGCGAGAGCTTCTACGCGTCTGCGCCCATCCGA
>DATGVV010000633.1:0-1807 GCA_035299885.1 Chloroflexota bacterium
GCATGGATGAAGCCGGTCCCTACCAGGCCATCCCTCAGCCGGGTATCTGCTGGCAGCCGCTCACCTGCCCGGTGCGGTATCCCCACGAACACGTACGCCACGGCACCGCCAAAATGCTCACCCTGTTTCATCCGAGCACTGGCACGGTGCGGGTCAAGGGCGTGCGGAATTGTCCGAACGCCGTCTTGCACGTCTGGCTCAAGCAGCAGCTCCTGACGATCCTGGCCAGCCTGCCATCTGCTCCCGTCCTGCCGGAGGGCGACAACCGCGCCACGTGGGAACGCTGGCAAGCCGGCCTCACCGTCAAGCCCAGCTTGATTGCCGACCTGCCTCCACTGCGGCTGCTGCTGATCATGGACAACCTGGCCGGCCACAAGACGCGCGCGTTTGTGGAGTGGCTCTTCACGCACGGTGTGATGCCGCTGTACACCCCGTTCAGCGGCTCGTGGCTGAACATGACTGAGTCGGTTCAGCGGATACTCATCCATCGCGCGCTGGACAGCACGGCGCCAGCTTCGCCGGAGGACATCATGGACTGGCTCGAACAAACCGCTCGCGGCTGGAACGCTGACCCCACTCCATTTATTTGGGCGGGACGCCGTCATCTGCGCCGCCAACGCGCCTACCTGCGCCGCCATCCGCTGGGTGGCTCCGGTGCTTGCACCACACGTCCCATCCGCCGACGTCCAGTCGCTCTCACCTACACCGGCACCCGTGCCAAGTGACCCACTAGCCTATGAGAACACGCCGGACGCGACGACATGACGATCAGCTTTGTGGCGCTCTTCGGCGCAGCCGGGCTGATCCTGGGAGGCTTGGGAGCAGCAACAGGCGGTTGGTTGCCCTGGCTCAGCCTGGGTACCGGCGTAGTGCTGGCCATCGTGGGCGGGCGATTGCTCGCGGGTGGCTCCGTCGAGGCACCGGGGGCCGAACGCCTCGCGGACCGATTGGGCGGCGCGGTGAACCGCACTGGTCTGCTGGCCTACGCGGCATACGGGCTGGCATTCGCGTTGAGCTCGCTCGGGTGCACGCTGCCGCTGTTCTTGACGGTCGTCGGCACGGGCGTGGCGCGCGGCGGCCTCGCAGGCGGTCTGGGGCAACTGGTGCTGTACGCGCTCGGCATGGGCGCGGTGGTGTCCTTGCTCACTGTGCTTGTCTCGCTGTTCGGGGGCGGCGTACTGGCGCGAGTCCGTGGCGCTGGCCGGGTACTCCAGCCTGTCAGCGCCGTGCTCTTGCTGGCCACCGGCGGCTACATCGTCTACTACTGGCTTTCGGCAGGAGGTTGAAAAAACTCGGATGAGACGACGCGCTCACATGGTGATCCTGCTCTGGCTACTGCCAACCGTGCTCGTGCTCGCTCTGGCGGGCTGCGGACACGCTGGCGGGCTCGCCTTGCCATGGGATCGGCCAGCACCTCCCGCGGGGATCACGCTGACGGACCTGCATGCCGTGGGCGACCTGCAGGCTGTGTTCAACAAGGACGCTGGCAAGCCTCGCCTGATCATGCTGGTCTCGCCCACTTGACCCGAGTGCCGAGAAGGGGCCAGTTGGGTCCAGCAGAACATCCTGAGCAAAAGTGCCGACCCGAACTTGCGGGTGTACACGGTCTGGTTCAACATGCTCTTCGGTGACGCCCGCGACCGGTGGGATGGCGATGGCGTGACCGACCCCCGCGTCAGCCACTTCTGGGACGAACAGAAGCTCGTCGGGAACTGGTACAGCTCTAATGTGCTGCATCGGGAAGGGACGACCTGGGACTTTTACGCTCTGTATGGGCCAGATGCGACGTGGGGCTCGGAGCCGCCAC
>DATGVV010000634.1:0-3495 GCA_035299885.1 Chloroflexota bacterium
TCAGCCAGCTGCCCGACGATCAGGTCAGCATCTACCGGCATGGCGACTTCACCGACTTATGCGCTGGGCCTCACGTCGGGAACACAGGCGACATCGGCGCGTTCAAGCTGCTGAACATCGGCGGCGCCTACTGGCGCGGCGACGAGAAGCGCGAGCAGCTCACGCGCATCTACGGCACGGTGTGGCACGACGAGAAGGAGCTGGACCAATTCCTGGAGCGGCTGGATGAGGCCAAGCGGCGCGACCACCGCCGCATCGGCAAGGAGCTGGGGCTGTTCATGTTCTCCGACCTGGTCGGCCCGGGACTGCCGCTGTGGTTGCCCAAGGGCGCGACTATCCGGCGCGAGCTAGAGCGCTGGGTGACAGATGTTGAAATTCGCCGCGGCTATCAGCACGTGATCACGCCCGACGTGGCCAAGGTGGACATGTACAAGACCTCCGGCCACTGGGAGCACTACCAGGAGGCGATGTTCCCGGTCATGAAGGCCGGTGACGAGGAGATGATGCTGCGGCCCATGAACTGCCCCCACCACATCCAGATCTACCAGAACGAGCAGCGCAGCTACCGCGACCTACCGCTGCGCATCGCGGAGTTCGGCACGATGTGGCGCTACGAGAAGTCGGGCGAGCTGAGCGGCCTCAGCCGCGTGCGGCGCATGGACCTCAACGACGCCCACATCTTCTGCACGCCGGACCAGATCCTGGACGAGATCGTGGGTGTGGTGGAGCTCATCGAGCACGTGTACCACGTGCTGGGCATCAGCGAGCATTGGTATCGCCTGTCGCTGTGGGATTCGAACAACCGCGAGAAGTACGTCGACAACCCGGAGATGTGGGAGCGCGGCGAGCGCTATCTCAAAGAGGCCATGGCCCGCCTGAAGCTCGACTACGTCGAGGCGCGTGGCGAGGCCGCGTTTTACGGCCCCAAGATCGACATCCAGCTGCGGGACCCGCTGGGCCACAGCGAGACGATCTCGACGATCCAGCTCGACTTTCACCTGCCAGACCAGTTCGAGCTCGAGTACGTCGGCGAGGATTCGAAGTTCCACCGGCCGGTGATGATCCACCGGGGCGTCATTGGCACGCTGGTGCGGATGATCGCCTACCTGATCGAGAAGTACGCCGGCGCATTTCCGGTGTGGCTGTCGCCAGTCCAGGCGCAGCTCATCCCCATTACCGACGCCAATGTGCCCTATCTACATGGGCTGCACGAGCGGCTGCTCGATCTGAACGTCCGCTCCGCGCTGGACGACCGCAATGAGAAAATGCAGCGCAAGATCGCCGAGGCGCAGGCGGAGAAGGTGCCCTACATGGTGGTCGCCGGCGGCCGCGACGAGCAGGCCGGAACGGTGAGCGTCCGGCTGCGATCGGGCGAGCAACTCCCGCCAATGCCGCCCGACGACTTTGTGAGTCGGATTCTCGACGACATACGCAGTCATCGCTGAGGGCATAGCGCATAGGGCAAAGGGCAAAGCCCGCCCTGAGCCTTCGAACTTCTTTGCCCTTTGCCCTATAGCCTTTGCCCTCGCGGTGGGGTTCGCCCTACGGGTAGGGCGACTCGACTACCAGAGCCTGTGGTACGACGAGGGCTCGAGCGTGTACTTGGCGCGGCAATCGCTCGGCGCGATCACGACGGGCGCGGCGCACGACATCCATCCACCGCTGTACTACTACTTGCTGCACTGGTGGATGGCCGCCGCTGGGCAATCGGAGTTCGCGCTGCGGTCGTTGTCGGTGGCGACGGGGCTGCTGATCGTGCCGTTGCTGTACGTGCTGGGACGGCGGCTGTGGTGCCACCAGGCGGGGCTGCTGGCCGCGGTGGCGGGCGCCGTTTCGCCGCTGCTGGTGTACTACTCGCAGGAAACGCGCATGTACGCGCAGGTCACACTATTTGGGCTGCTGTCGACGTATTTGCTGGTGCGGGCGAGCGAGCCATCAGCTGTCAGTCGTCAGCCAGCCGCTTGGCTGGCATATGGCGCCACCGCTGCAGCCTGCCTGTACAGCCAGTACATTGGCGCGTTGGTGCCGGCGTTCCAAGGGCTGTACGTGCTGGGGGTGCGGCGGAAGGCGCTGCCGGGGTTCGCCGTGGCGGCGGCCGGCGCCGTGCTGGCGTTTGCGCCGTGGGTTGCGCTCGCCAAAGACAGCTTGCTGGGCTGGCCATCGACCAACGCCTTCCACGCCGGGCCGTGGCTCTTCGGCGACGCCGCTCTCCGCTACGTGGAGGGGCTGTCGGCCAGCTTCGAGCCGCTCCCGGTTGGGTTGACGGTGGTAGTGGTCGTGCTCGGCGCGATCGGCTTGTGGAAAGCCCCAGCCGAGTATCGGCTGCTGGCTGCCGGCTACCTCCTGGTCCCGCTGGCGATCATGTTCTTGCTGGGGTACCGCAAGCCGGTGTACAACCCCAAGTTCGCGCTGCTGGCGCTGCCAGGCTTCCTGCTGCTGGTGGGCGCCGGCGTGGCGGCCATGGGCCGGCTGCGCGCCGCGGGGCTGGCGCTTCTTCTGGCGAGCGCCGGGTATGCGCTGGCCAACTACTATGCCAATCCCCAGTTCGCGCGCGACGATTACCGCGCCGTCGCGCACTTCATCAGCACCTCGGGCCGGCCCGGCGACGCGATCGTCCTGGACGCGCCCGGCCAAGAGCAGATCTTGCCCTACTACTACCGCGGACCGCTGCCGCTGATCGGCTTACCCGAGGACCGCCCGCTGAATCCCGACAAGACTTCGGCCGCGCTGCAGCGGCTCAGCGGCGAGTACAAGCGGCTGTGGCTCGTGCTGTATGGCACGAACGGCAGCGATCCTGATAGTTATGTCGAGAGCTGGCTCGCCAGCAAAGACTTCGAGATCCAACATCAGTGGTTCGGCGACGTGCGCCTGACGGCCTTTGCCGCGCCTTCTTCACAACGCCCCATAAACCAGCCGTTTGACGCCACGATCGGCAGCTTCGCCCGGTTGGCGGGCTACACGCTGACCCCGCGGCCGGTGGTGAGCGGGGACGTGCTTCAGCTCGGGCTTAGGTGGCAGGCGGTTGGGCGGGCAGGGGACAATCAGAAGGTGTTCACGCACGTGATCGACGGCGAGGGCAACATCTGGGCCCAGCGCGACAGCGACCCGTCCGGCGGCGCCCGCCCGACCGGCAGCTGGCAGCCGGGCGACGCTATCGAGGACAACTACGGCCTGCTGATCCTGCCCGGCACCCCGCCGGGCACGTATGTGCCCGAGGTTGGGATGTACAGTCCCGGGGATGGCAAGCGCCTGCCGATCACGGCCGGCGGGCAAGGCGACCGGCTGCTGCTGGGCGGCATCGAGGTTGGCCCGCCTGCGCAGGCGCCGGGCTTGGACGAGCTGCGCATTCCTCACCCGCTGGAACGCACGCTCGGCGGACCGCGGCTGCTGGGCTACGGGCTGACGCTGGTCGGCCAGGATGCGGAGCGGACCAGCTTCGCCGCTGGGGACGAGGCGCACCTAACCCTCTTTTGGCAGGCTGCTCAGGCCTTGACA
>DATGVV010000635.1:0-4191 GCA_035299885.1 Chloroflexota bacterium
AGTGTGATTCTCTTGCTCGTTCCCGGCACTCGGCAATGTTACCGGGCCACTTCGAGCACGAGCTAGGCCCTAATTAATCGTGCCGAGGATGGGACTTGAATACTTCCTATGGCTTTCGCGGCCCTTCGTGGCCACGCTCAACGGCATGGCTCAGTTTTCGCCAGCTTTCGCCAATTGGCAGCAATTTTCGCCCCGACTTGCTGCCAGAATTGCTGCCATTTCGGCAAGTATCGGGACAGGCTTGGCGCAAGGCCGACAACTGGACCGCCACTTACCGACCGCACCGTCACCCGCCGGGGAGAAGCGCACCCGAAAGGCGATCTCCGCCAAGATTAGACGAACAAACAGGTCAGACCGGGGACTCTTGCGAATCCCCGGCCTGCGTCTGCAGACCCACAGTGACCGCTAGCCGAAAGCGGCCTAGGGCGTGGAAATAACGCCCAACTGCTGCAGCATGCCGAACTGGTCCCAGCAAACCCAATCTTCACGCCACAGGCCGTTCTCGAAGCGGCTGATAATGATGGCTTGGACCTTGATCGATTTTTCCGTTGCTGGAATGCCCATGAACTCTCCGCGGTGCGTTCCCGTGCCCACACAGCGCCACACAACCTTGTCGTCATTGGTGACCACGTCCTCGATCGCAAAGTGGAGATCGGGAAAGGCTGCCCGGAACCCGCGGACGAAGTTCAATAGTGCCTCCGACCCGGTGCCGAAGACCGGGGGCAAGTCAGCCCACGTGTAGGAGGGCGAAAAGATATGGGCCTGCCCATCGATATTGCCGTTGTTCCAAGCTTCTTCGACCCACGTCCGTACGGTTGCTTCGTTCTTCTCTGCTGACATCTGTTCTGCTCCTGTCTGGAAGTTCTCCACTGCGACTGTCATCGGCATTGGGGGTGCCGCGCTGTTAGCCATGCTCGTAATCAATGGGACACTCCGTTGAAGCTCGCCACGCAGCTCGACACAGCCAACAACAGCGCAGTAATGGCGATGATTACATGAAGAGCCTCGCCAGCTAACCCGCGAGGCAGAGCGGCAGTTCACGGGCGTTTACAGCTACGACGGAACCACGTCTGACCTGCGCCTAGGTCGGAGCCGGCTCCGACCCTCGCCGCCAGTGCGATACCAGCACGGCCAGCCCGATCAGCGACACAATCACTAAGCCACCGACCTCTATCCCAAAGTAGATACCGGTGAGGTCTGCGTCTGGCATCGCCAGCGATGCGCCTCCCATGCCGATGCCCGGCATCTGGCGGGCGGCAACAATCGCCGTGATCACGGAGGCGATACCCCGCATAGAGTCCCACAGGGCGTGCAGCACGGACACAGACAGGTAGGCGCCGATCACCGAGCCGTTGATGCGTAAGTGGCCGTCGCGGGTAGCCCGAAACAGTACGCCGCCCAGGATGGCCGTCCACAAGCCGTGGCCAACCGGCGACAAGATGCCGCGCAAGAACTCGGTGAAGACCAGGTTTGTGAGCGACAGTGAAACCTGCGAGCCTTGCGTGACCACCAGCGCGGTTAGCGCATAGCCGCTGCTCTCGAGTGCCGCGAACCCGAACCCAACGGTGGCGCCCAGCACGATGCCGTCGCGAACGGTGTAGCGCGTCAAGTGTCGTGACACGAACAGCAGTGCCAGCAGCTTGGCTCCCTCCTCGATGAGCCCCACGCCGAGGTAGATGAGCACGCCTTCGCTGAGTAGCCATGATTCCAGTAGCGACGCGGCCAACACGCCCAGCACCCCACCAACGATGAACGCGCGGAATACGACGGCCATCGTCAGCTCTGGGCTGCGATAGTGGTCCAGGTACCAGACGACGGCGGTGGCCGGGACCAGGAAGCTGCCCAGCAGCACGACCGTCGGGATCATGTTTAGGTTGCCTGTGAGCGCGGTGACCACCGCAGAAGCCAGCCACAGCACGAGCCCGGTGAAGAAGAGGCTACGCCAGCTGGGGAGCGAGTCATCCAGGGGTGACTTTTCCATCACGGTGTCAGCCTTGGCCATAGTATTGCCTGATCTGTTCATCAACAGCGTGATGGCTCATCAGCGGGAGCATCCAAGGCAGATAACCGTCAACGCGCTCGACGACCTTGCGGATGTTCTGTAACGTTTCCAACACATCGATGGTCTCTCCGCGATGCTCGTAGCGAACGTTTTCCACACGGGACTCCTGTCACGACAATCCGTATCACGATACTGTGCCGGCCAGTCGGCTGGGAGATTTCACGGAGCATCTGGCGGGCGTTCCCGGCGCAGATAGGCGCGCTGATCTCAGTGCGAGAGCTGATCGTCCAGCTTGGCGACACCGGCGACAGCTGCGTCACGCCGAAGCGCGTCCAGCGCGGTTTGATCGCTGCGCAGCACCCAGCGCAGGAAGTCGCTGCAGGTGGCGTTCACAACGTCGGCAGCCGGACTGTCACCGCCGAGGTAGGGCGGGATATGTGCCGCGCCGGCCAGCGTGATGAACCCTTTGGGCCAGGGCACGCGCGCATAGGTGGCCCCGCCAAGCGCAATCGGGATGAGCGGGTCTGCGTCAACCATGCACGAAAAGGAGTGGCGCCGGGGAGCCGGAGAAGCCGTAGCGTTGAAAGCCGAGGTCGTTCCCCGCGAGGATAATGCCACCGGCCAGACGCGGATCACGGCAGCAGGCTGTGAACAGGCCAGCGGTAGTGAGGGCGCCTTCAGAGTGGCCGGCCGCGACGACGTTGCTGCCGTCCAACCTGTTTGCCAGGTCTGCTGAGGCGAGCGCGCGGTCGAGAGTGGAAATTGCGTCGGCCGGCTGGTTTGTCAGGTCGTCGGCTTTGAGCGGCGATGCGCCGCGGTGCGTCAGTGCATACGCCGGAGCGACAACGGCGAACCCGGCGATCGTCCATCTCTGGAACAGAGCCTGATAGTCGCTAGGCAGTGCATTCAGTCCATGGCTGAAGAGCACGACCGGTGCCTTGGCGCCACTGTCAGCTGGCAGATATATCTTGGCCGTGACCGTTCGGCCTAAAGCATCGACGAAGCTAAATTTAGATGGTGAACAAGGTGGCGCCGCTGGTCGGCTTATTGAAGTTCTTTACGCCGTGGACTGCGACGGTCACGCCCTCAAAGGCGCCCTTAGGTGGCGAACCAATGAGGCAGTCTATGTGCAAGGTCGCATCAGGTCCCAAGGACAGGTGAATCAGCATCTCGGCCCGCCCACCGCAGAAATTGTCGGGGAAGCCGTTTCCGCCGCAGCCGTACCCGTGAAAGCTGGAAAGCCGGGTGGCGGTCCACGTGCCGCTCGCCAGCACTGTTCCAGAAGCGTTCTTGTGGGTGAACGTTCCTCCGCCGCTGACTGACTTAGAGCTCACGTTGAAGCTCCCCGTCCCAGTAAGCGCCAGCGTGTCACCGTTCTCCGCGCTAGCCACGTCCGGAGAGAACGACGGGTCGATGTCGGCCAGAAAGGCGTCACCCAGATGGTAGGTGACGACCTCACCCTTCGTGGACCCGCTCGCCGCTTGCACCCCCGGTGCAAACGAAGCCATCAAAATGCATAAGGCGGTGCAAACCAGAAAGAAACGTGCTCGCATAGAAGCCTCCTTGTGATGGGATGGAGTCACCGTAATCCGTCCGGATGCACGCGGCATGCGCATTCCTCTCCAAAAATTTGGCGAGCATTACCTAACCTCAGCGGATATTTGCCCTCATTGCGCGCCGTAGGCGCCGGCAAAAATGACAGCATTGCCGGAGGTTGCGCGCACCCTTAGCAGCTGCGACGGCCAGCGAGCCGTCTGCTAGCATCCGCTAGCGTCAGAGTGATTGGGCGCATGTAACCGGCTTGCAGGAAGATGGTGGCTTTCTGCACCCAAGCTCCTGCCATAAGCGTCAAGCCACCGATAGCCACGATGGGAGCGGGAGCGCCGGGCCAACAGGCGGGACGTCCCCGTACAGGATGGCGCGTCAACAACCGTCGGGACCGGTTGTCCGGCTGTCGTTTCCAGAAGCATTGAGCCAGGGGGTTTCCAAAAGCATTGAGCCACCCCTGGCTGACTTAAAGCGTTTCGCGTAATATAGTGACGCAATAGTCAAAAAGAAAGACCCGTCTGGCCCAGGAAGCCAAACAGCAGCTGCTGGCTGGAGCGGACGCGCTGGATGCCGGCCTGGGCGGCGGCGATGGTTTGGGCGATCTCCAGGTCGCAGCGATTGGCCAGCTCAGTGCCCTTCAG
>DATGVV010000636.1:0-4483 GCA_035299885.1 Chloroflexota bacterium
CGTGAGCCTTCTCGAGGAGCGGTTGGGTGATCAGCAGCAGGAGCAGTCCACCGCCCACGGCGACAACCACGGTCGCCGCAATCAGTCCCAGCGCGTAGTTGCCGGTGGCGCCCAGCACCACCCACAGGACGTAGGCGCCCATCATGAAAAACTCGCCTTGGGCGAAGTTGATGATGTCCAACACCCCGAACAGCAGGGCCAGGCCGGACGCCACCAGGGCCAGTGATGAGCCAACCACCAGGCCGTTGAGCAGCTGCAGGACGAGCTGGTTCACGCGTCCTTATCGCCCAGGTAGGTGGCGGCCAGCATCTCCGGGCTCGAGAAGTCGGCCGGACGGTACATCCCAACCAGCACGCCCCGATCCATCGCATACATCCGGGCGCAAGCGGTGCGAACCAGGTCGAAGGAGGCGTCGACCACCAGGATGCCCACCCCTTCTTGGGTGGCCTTCTTCAGCGCTTGCGCGATGAGCTCGACGTTGACCGGCATCAAGCCCTCGCTGGGCTCATCCACCAGCAGCAGACGCGGCCGCAGGCACAAGCCGCGGGCCAACGCCAGCATCTTCTGCTGACCGCCGCTGAGGGTGCCGGCGAGCTGCCGCCGGCGCTCCGACAGGATGGGGAACAGATCGTAAGCGGCATCCAGGCACTGCGCCTGATTGGCGCGCGACTGGATGAGCGCCCCGATGCGGATGTTCTCCTCCACCGTCATCTCCGGGAATACGGCCTGCGCCTCAGGCACGTAGCCCAGGCCGCGGCGCGCCCGCACGTGGGGCGACATGCCGGACAAATCGGCGTCTTCCAGCAGGATCCGCCCGTGCGTTCGCGTCAGCAGGCCGGCGATCGATTTGAGCGTCGTCGTCTTGCCCACGCCGTTGCGGCCCATCAAGCCCACGGCCTCGCCACGTCCCACCTCGAGTGAGATGCCCTGGACAACGTGGCTCTTGCCGTAGTAGGCGTGAAGGTCGTTGACTTCAAACATCCGGCCGCCCCTGCAAGAACACACGCCGCACTTCGGGCGCGGCAAACACCTCTTCGGCCGAGCCTTCCACTAGCTTGCGGCCCTCGCTGAAAGCGGTCACGCGTGTAGCCACCTGGCGCACCAGGTGCACGTCGTGCTCGGCCATCACAATAGTGGCGGTCTCGGCCACCTGACGCAGCAGGCCGGCCAGGCCGGAGCGCTCGTGGGCGCTCATGCCAGAGGAGGGCTCGTCGAGCAGCAGCACGCTCGGACGAGCGCCGAGCGCGGTCGCCACCTCGAGCTGCTTCTGCTGACCGTGAGCCAGCAGCTCGGCGGGTACGTCGGCGGCGTGGGATAGTCCCACCAGGGCCAGCAAGCCCTCTGCGTGCTGCACGTCTTCCGAACGGCTGCGCAGCCGCAGCAGCCGGCCCATGCCGCGCCTGGCCTGGACGGCCAGGACGACGTTCTGGAGGCAGCTGAAGCCGGGGATGATGCTGGTCAGCTGGAACGAGCGGCCAATGCCCGCCCGCGCGCGCCAGCTTGGCGTCGTGCCGCCCAGCGGCTGGTCGTGGAACAGAACTTCGCCCGCGGTGGGCAGGATCTGCCCGCCCAGGATGTTGATGAGCGTAGTCTTGCCGGCGCCATTGGGCCCGACGAGGGCGTGGATATGGTTGCGCCGCACCTCCAGGTCCACTTCGTAGACCGCCCGGAACTGGCCGAACAGCTTGCTCACGCCGCGAGCAGCCAGAACCACCTCCCCACCATCGGTCATGGCCGGCTAGCGTATCAAAGCTCGCGCTGCGGCCGAAACCATGGGCCCTAGAAAATGGCCCGGGTGGCTGCGCCGTCGATCAGAATCGTTTGGCCAGACACGAAGCTTGCCCGCTCAGAACCGAGGAACACGACCACATTGGCCAGCTCCTCTGGCTCTCCGTAGCGGCCCAGCGGAATGTTGCTCACTTGGCGCTTGGCCGACTCCTCCACACTGACACCCCAGTTCTTGGCATTGATCGCATCCAGCTCGACCACGCGGTCGGTGGCAAAGCGTCCGGGCGCAACGCTGTTCACCAGAATGTTGTCCGGCCCGAGCTCGACCGCCAGCGTCTTGGCGAAATTGATGACGCCGGCGCGGATGGAGTTCGAGAGCACGAGCCCCGGCAGCACCTGGCGCACTCCGGAAGAGGTGATGTTGATGATCCGGCCGGCCCCCGCCTTCCTCATGTGAGGCACCGCGGCGCGGGTCAGCCGCACGGCGCTCATAAGGTTGGTCTCGAACGCCGTCTGCCACTGCTCGTCGCTCATACCCGCTGCCAAGCCGGTGGGTGGCCCGCCGGCGTTGTTGACCAGGATGTCGAGGCGGCCAAAGCGGTCGACCGTCTGCTGCACCAGGCGTTCGCACGCTTCGGGCCGGCTGACGTCGGCGGCCAGCGCCAGGACCTCAGCTCCGGTCTCGCGCGCCACGTCCTGCGCCGCGGCGTCAATCGCCTCCTGGCCGCGGCTACACATGGCCACGCGCACGCCTTCCCGGGCAAAGCCCAGCGCGCAAGCCTTTCCCAAGCCCTTGGAAGCCCCCGCTACCAGCGTGACCTTGCCCTGCAGCCCTAGATCCATAGCCGCTCATACACTTTCTGCATGCCGCCGATTATCCGCCAGTTCCGAATGGAGGATTACGAGGACTAGCGCCAGCGGCCGAAGAGCGAGAAGCGGCCCGGTTTGGCGCCGAAGTGGTTAGCCACGAAGTCTTCGAAATCCTCGTTCGGCGCATCGAACCCCAGCTGCACCTCGGCGGACTCGCCCGGCGCCTTGCGAACGCGCTTGACGACCGCATCCGCAACCTCGAAAGCCTTGCCCTGTGGGCCCGTAAGCGTCAGCTTCACTCCGGTACCAACCGGTAGGTCGAAGCGCTGGATCAGGCAATAGATGCCGCCGGCGCCTGCCAGCGTGCTCTTGCCCTTGAACTCGGCGCCGATGACCGCGCCAGTACGCGCCTGCAGCTTGACGTCGCCCTCAGCGGGGAGCAGCGGCACGTCCTGATCATCAGCCTCGCTCTCATCCAGGCTGCGATTGTTGAGCAGCGCCTGGAAGTCCTCGGGGCGCCCCTCCCCGGCGAGCGGCTCCGATTCTGAGCTGGGCAATTGGTCGCCCTCGGCCACCTGAAACGGCTCGTCAGCCTCGCCGGCGGGTTGATGCCGCGCGATGGTGGCGTCCTCCACTTCACCGAGCGGGCTGGACCCGCCGGCCAAAAGCTCGTCAGCCTCCAAGGTTTGGATCGCCGGTTCGCTCTCCGGAGCATTCTCGACGCGCTCGGGATCAGCCTCGTCGGGCTCTTCAGGCGCAGCCAGCGACTGCTCCTCCTCGCGAACGTGAGCTTCAACCCATTGGTCCAGAGCCGAGGCCGCGGCCGATGGAACTTCTTCGATCTCCGGCCGCCCGCCAACGCTGCCATAGAGGCGCTCATCGATAACCTCGCTCCGCAGGGACATCAGCTTGAGCAGCTGGAGCAAATCCGGATCGACAGACGGCCGTGGAGGCGTGCCGTCAGGCAACGAGTTCCTCCTGTGTTCGAATCGCAGTAAAGTCTACTCTCGCCGCGGTTGGTTGCCGCGGCCTAGCTCAGCGGGGGCGTTGGGCCAGGGCGCAGATGGGACACACGCCGCTGGCCGCCGACTTGCTCTCGAACTCGCGACCGCAGTTGATGCACACCAGCTGGCGCTGCAGCCGGTGGCGGTGAGCCCAGCTCTTGATGGCATCGGTGCCAACCGCGAACTCTTGCGCCAGGTGCGTGATGAGTTGGTGTGTGTAGCGCTCTCGCAAGATGTTCAAGCACAGCGGGCAGAGCGAGCGCCCCAATGGCTCTTTTCGAAAGGTGAAGGCATTGCCGCAGTACGTGCAACTGCCTTCGCCAACCCTTAGCATAACCGTGACCTGTAGCAGGAATCCTGCCGCGCCGCGCGTGGTGCACGCTTGCGGCGGGCCGGCCCTGCCGGCGGCGGCAGTATGGCGTGGACTCCTGAGCTTACAAAGGGAGCGTACAGCGAAGTAGCTAGTGAGCGGCGACGGGCTGGTTGGCGTGGCGCTGCACGAAGCGGCGCATCCGCTTCAGCGCCTCCTCGATCTGCTCGTAGGCCGTGGCGTAGCACATGCGCACATGCCCTTCGCCCATATCCCCGAACGCCGTCCCGGCGATGACCGCCACCTGCTCCTCCTCCAGCAGCTTGAGCGAGAACTCCTCCGAGCTCATGCCAGTGCTGGCAATTGATGGGAACGCATAGAAGGCGCCACGCGGTTCAGGGCAGGTCAGCCCCATCTCGTTGAGGCCCTTGACCAGAAGCCGGCGGCGGCGATCGTACTCGGCCAGCATGTCCTGCACGTCGCCCTCGCCATGGTCCAGCGCCTCTATGCCGGCATATTGGGCCGCCGTGGGCGCGCTCATGATGGTGTACTGATGGATCTTCATCATCGCTTCGATGATCTCGGCCGGCGCGCAAGCGTACCCCAGCCGCCAGCCAGTCATGGCGTAGGC
>DATGVV010000637.1:0-1898 GCA_035299885.1 Chloroflexota bacterium
ACTCGCGAATATGCCGCCAAGCTGTTCCCGAACGAGGTGAAGCTCTACGTTCCACTCATGTCATCCTGAGGCCGAAGGCCGAAGGATCTTCCGCCGCGGCGACCACGAGAAGGTTCTTCGCTGCGCTCAGAATGACACTAAGCGGCGGCGGCGGCCGGCGCCAGCTTCGGCAGCCGGAAGAAGCGCCGGGCGTTCTCGCCCAGCACCGCGCGCTTCTGATCCTCGGTGAGGTCAGGCCGGTCCCACGTCTGGGCGATCTGCGCCTGCGCGCCGGGTAAATCCACCTCGTGCGGGTAATCCGAGGCCCACGCGAAGGCGTCGATGCCCACGATTTTCGCGAGGTAGCCCAGGCTCTCGTCGTTGCCCTCGCAGCCGACCAGGATCTGGCCGCTGGCCAGGTAATCCGGCAGGCGCCGCTTGGCGTTGGGATAGTACTGGCCATCGCGCGTCATGCGGTCGAACACCGGGATCGTCCAGGCGCAGCCGCCTTCCAGGAAGGCCACGTGCAGGTCCGGGTAGCGATCGAACAGGCCATGGTAGACGAACGACACCAGCGCCTCCATGAGCGGCACCGGGTGCCACAGCAGCCGCGCGCCGAGCCGGTTGGAGAAGGTGCCTAGCCGGCCGATGCCCACGTTGGCGCCGCCATGCACGCCCAACGCGCACTGCAGGTTGGCCGCTTCCTCGTACACAGGCCAGTACAGCTCGTGCCCCAGGTGCAGCGGCAGGCCGGTGGACGGCAGCATCGCACCTGGCAGGCCGAGCTCCTTCACCGCCCGACGCAGCTCCTGGACGGCGGCCGGCGGGTCCTGCATGGGAACAAGCGCCATCGGTCGAACTCGGTCGCTCACTCGCGCGTAGCGGTCGGCCACGTAGTCGTTGTACGCCCGGCACAGTTTGACGGCGTAGTCCGCAAGGCCGATGTTGCCTGCGCTCAGCCCCTCGCTGGGGAAGACTACCGACTGCTCGACGTTGGCCTTCTCCAGAAACACGGCGATATCCTCGCCCGAGCCGGCGCGAAAATCGCTGGCGCGGACCTTGGCGCCATGGTCCTGCGATTCGCCCTCATGCGAGCTGGGATAGTGATAGCCGTCGAGCGAGGGGAAGACGCCCTGCCGGTTACGGCTGGGGTTCAGCGCCACCTCTCGGATCGATGGCTCCATATACTCGGCCAGCTCGGTGATGGACTCCACCAGGTGCCCATCGCAATCCGCAACGGAAAGTCGTTCCATGCTTACGCTCCGTACAGCTGCTTCACGAAGCCCTCGTCCGAGAGCTTCTTGACGAAGCTGTTGTCAATGAAGTCCGCCGGCTTGTGGTCTTTGGCGGCCGGGATCGATTGGGCCGCCAGGTCCAGCAGCGTCTGCACGCCGTCCTCGTTGACGGTCAGCTCCTTGGGGTAGACCGAGCCGGCGTAGTAGTCGTAGGTCTCGTTGGCCACGGTGTCGTCGTCATTCTTGGTGTAGCGCTTGTAGGTGGTGAGCGCCTGCTGGCGGTTGTCTTTGGTGTACTTGACGCTGGCGGTCAGCGCGCGCACGAAGGTCAGAACCTCGTCCGGATGCGAGCGAGCGTAGCTGCGCGACACGGCCACGGTCGCGGCCTCGTAGGGGATGCGCTCCTTGATCACATCCACCAGCAGCTTGAGCTTGAACTGCTGCTCGGCCACGTTGAAGCTGCCCGGCGCCAGGATGACCGATTCGGCCTTGCTGGCTTGCATGGCCTGCAGCCGTCCGGGGTCGCCACCCTCTTGCACGTTGACGTACTGCAGGTCCGCGTACTGCATGCCGTTCTTCTTGAGCAGCAGCTGGATGGCGAAATCCGGATCGGTGCCCTTGATGCTCTGCACCATGCGCTTGCCCTTGAGGTCCTGCAGTGAATTGAACTGCGACAGACTGTAG
>DATGVV010000638.1:0-10872 GCA_035299885.1 Chloroflexota bacterium
CTGGCTTGGCCTGGGCCCCGTGTTCGCGGCGGCTCTCATCTTGGTGGGCTGCGGTGGCGGTCAATCGGCGCCAGCGACAGCCACCGGCGCTGGCCAGCCTAAAACGCTGGCCGACCTGAACGCCGCGTTAAAAGGCAAAACTGCCGAAGACCGCAAGCAGGCGCTGCTGCAAGGCGCTCAGCAGGAAGGCGCATTCCTGCTGTACTCGACCATGAACGCGGCCGATGCCCAGGCGCTCATCGATGGCTTTAACAAGGCCTACCCGGCTGTGCACGCGGAGGTGTTTCGAACCACGAACAACGATCTGGCCAACAAGGCGTTGACTGAGGTCCGCGCCAAGAAAACCAGCTTCGACCTGATCGACATCTCGCCCGAGTCCATCCTGACCTACCAAGACGCTGGCGCTGTAGTGCCCTATGACTCACCCAGTTTTGACGGGCTCCAAAAGGACATGCGCGACTCGCAAGGCTACTGGGCCTACATGTACCTCAATGGCGTCGTAGCAGCCTGGAACACCACCAAGGTGAAGCCTGACGAGGCTCCTAAGAGCTACGACGATTACCTGCAGCCCCGCTGGAAGGACAAGCTGTCCATCGATACCCAGGACGCCGCATGGGCAGAGTTCATCAAAGCCACCATGGGCGAGGCCAAAGGGACCGATTTCCTCAAGAAGCTGGCCGGGCAGAATCCGCACATGCTGGATGGCCGCACCAACCAGCTCAACCTGCTGACCGCCGGCGAGTTCGACTTATCCGTGGCCCTGTTCGACTACTCACTGATAGCCGCCAAGAAGAAGGGCGCGCCAGTCGATTATGCCTACCTGCGGCCCACCATGATCGCCGGCGAGGCGCTGCTGGCCGACAAAACGGCGCCGCATCCCAACGCCGCGTTGCTGTTCGCCGACTGGCTGTTCTCAAGGGACGGCATGCAGGTGCTGGCCGATCAAACGGGCCGCATGGTGCCTCGCACCGACGTGAAGTTGAAGAACCCGGAGATTGCCGACCAGACCAAGGGCCCGATATGGGTCCAGGGCCCGGATTCAGGCAAGAATCTGTCCCAGAAGGAAAAGGAGTTCAGCAGCCTATTCAAGGGCAAATAGGCTCACTCGTCCGTTGAGCGCCCTCGCGCTGCCGCTGCCCCGCTGGCCACATTGGGGCGGCGCCATCGACCGGCAGAAACTCCTCCTCGGCGCTGTCGTGCTGCTGTTGGCGTACCTCGCCCTGGGACCGCTGGTGCTGTTGATTTTCGGCATGCTGCGGGACGCGCCGCCCGGTGCGGGTGGGGCTTTCACCCTCCAGAAGCTCGAGGAGGCGTATCTCGAGCCCGAGCTCTACGCCTCGCTGTTCAATACCGTGGTCTACGCCGGCGGCACGATGATTCTTTCCACCGCGTTGGGCGGCTTCCTGGCGTGGGTCCACGAGCGCACCGACGTGCCCTTCCGCAATTTGATCTTCAGCTTGTCGGTCGTCCGCGTGGTAATTCCCATGATGCTGGCCATCATCGGCTGGATCCTGCTGCTCAGCCCGACCATCGGCCTCGTCAACAAGGCGCTGATGGCCGCGTTTAGCCTGACGGCCGCGCCCCTCAACATTTACAGCCGGCTAGGCATGATCTGGGCCGAGGGCATTGACCTCGTGCCCATAAGCTTCCTGCTCAGCATCGTCGCCTTCCACAGCATCGATCCTGTCCAGGAGGAGGCCGCGTCGGTTTCGGGCGCCTCACCGCTGCGATCGTTCTTCCGCGTCACCTTGCGCCTGGCCACGCCCGGCCTACTCGCCGGCGCGCTCATCATCTTCCTGGACGCCTTCGATTCCATCGAAGCGCCCATCTTCATCGGCTTGCGAGCCCATCTGCCCACGCTGTCCACCGCCGTGGTCGAGGCCGCCGAGGGCACTCCTACCGATATCAACCTGGCCAGCGCCTACGGCGCCGGTTTCCTGGTGCTGGCCGCGCTGGGCTTGTGGGCTTACCAGCGAATCACCTCCCGAGCCAGCAGCTTCTCGACCATCGGCGGCCAGGGTTACCGGCCGCGGCGGCTGAGTTTGGGCCGCGCCAGGTATCCGCTTGCAGCCTGCTGCCTGGCGCTGCTCGTCTTTGGCTTCGGATTACCAGTGCTGGTCCTGTTCTGGGCTTCCCTGCTGCCGTTCTACGCCGCGCCATCCGTGGAAGCACTCAGTCACGCGAGCCTTCAGAACTACGCCTTCATCCTGCATTACCCCACAACCTTGCGAGCCATGCGCAACAGCCTCGTGCTGGCCGGCGGCTCGGCCACTGCGGGCGCGCTGCTCACCATGGTCGCGGCCTGGCTGGTGGTGCGTTCCGGCAACCGCCGGGGCCGCCTGCTGGACATGATGGTCTTCCTGCCGAAGGCGTTTCCCGGTGTCGTCCTTGGCCTGAGCCTGCTGTGGATCTACATCACTCTGCCCTTCAACCTCTACGGTACGTTGTGGGTCATCGGCATCGCATACGTGACGCGCTTCATGCCCATGGGCATGCGCTTCTCGCACGCGGCCATGGTCCAGCTTCGGCCGGAGCTCGAAGAGGCCGGTCAACTCAGCGGCGCCAGCTGGGCCAGCACCTTCCGGCGCATCATCCTGCCCCTGGTGATGTCCGGCTTCGTGACCAGCTGGATCTACATCGCCGCCTACTCGTTCCGGGAGCTGTCCGCCTCCATCCTGCTGGCGGCCCCCGGCAGCGAGGTCGCCGCGGTCACCATCTTCGACCTGTGGAACAACGGCCAGACCGGGCCCGTGGCAGCCTTCTGCATCAGCATGCTGGCCCTGCTGCTCGCCCTGTTCACCATTCTCCGCCTCCTGGCCGGCCGCTTCGAGGCCCACCCCCTTGCCACGTGATCCCCTCTCCCTCTGGGAGAGGGTGAGGGTGAGGGCAGCTTGAGCGCCCAAGTCGATACCGCCTACCTCGTCCAAACCGCCAGCCGGCTGTGCCGCGAGCCCACCAACGTCGAGCTCGGCCGGCAAACCCTTATGGAGCCGGACGATCCCAAGCTGGTCCACTACGTCCAGGAGGTCGTCCGTCCCGAGCTCGAGCGCCTCGGCGCGCCCCAGCTGATCGATGCCGGCCGCAACAACCTGGTCGCCGCTATCGGTCCCAGCGGCACGGGAAAGTCGCTGCTCATCCAGAGCTACTGCGTCAGCCAGCACCACAACCTCATGGACGACCCGTTCTCGGGCAAGGTCGAGAGCGCCGCCGCCTACGGCTTCGACCAGGCAGCCATCTTCGGCATGGGCGTGAGCCAGAACAAGGCCCACCAGGCCGTGCTCCTGGCTGTGTTCAAGGTGATGATCGAGAGTGGCGCTCGGCTCCGCGGCCGGCTGTACTGGTCGCTCAACTGCGAGGGCCGCAGCAGCCACGACTGCACGGCCAGCATCCTGAATGCCCTGCCCGAGCAGCCATCCTTCTGCATCGTCCAGTACCCCACCGGCCTGCGCTTGTCGCTCGGCAACCGCGGCCGTGTCGACGTGGACGTCCACGTCCATGGTAAGGCCACTCACTCCAGCAGCCCCGAGGCCGGCCTGAGCGCCATCGATGGCGCCAATGAGGTCCTGAATCGGCTCGAGACGCTGGCCTGGCCCGACCAGCACCCCATCCTGGGCGGCCGCCAGGCCGTCGTCTACAAGCTGGTGTTCGAGCCGCTGGCGCCGCACACGCTGCCGTCGGACGCCTACCTCACGATCGATCGCCGCCTGTTGCCCGGCGAGGAGCCGCCGGCCGCGGCAGCCGAGATCCGCAAGCACCTTGGCGACCTCTCGCCCTACGAGCTGACAGTCGACCCCGGCGTCTGCATGCTGCCGGCCCTGGTCTCGCCCGATGAACCGCATGTCCAGGCCTTCCAGGCCTCGCACCAGGCCGTTCGCGGCAAGCCAGCCGTCGAGTACTACCACGGCGGCACCTACGACGCCGGCGGCACCGCTTCAGCTGGCGTCCCCACCGTCATGTTCGGCGCCGCCTGCCCGGTCCCCGGCCTCACCGGCGTGGACTTTGTCACTATCTCAGATATGGAAGCGGAGGCCAACATCCTGGCCCATTTCATCCAGTCATTCCTATGTCATCCTGAGCGCAGCGAAGGACCTTCTTCGCCGGGCCGGACCAGGAAGGTTCTTCGCCCCACGGGCTCAGAATGACAGCGAGAATCCGCTTCGGCCTCAGCCTGCCCAACCGCGCCGTCCTGCTGGGGCTGCCCATCGAGACGCTGCTGCGCACGGCCGAGCTCGCCGAAGAGGCGTTCGACTCGGTGTGGGTCGGCGACAACTTCCTGTCCAAGCCGCGCCTTGAAGCCATCGTCACGCTGTCGGCTGTGGCGGTGCGCACCAAGCGAGTCAAGCTCGGCACCGTCTGCCTAGCCACCTTCCCGCTGCGCCACCCGCTGCAGCTGGCTATCCAGTGGGCCAGCCTGGACCAGCTCTCCGGCGGCCGCACCATCCTGAGCGTCTGCCTCGGCGGCTCCGACGCCAAAGGCCGCAAGTTCGCCGAGGAGCTGGCGAACTTCGCTGTCCCGTCGCGCGAGCGCGGGCCGCGCCTGGAGGAGGGGGTGGAGCTTCTGCGCCGCTTTTGGGGCCCACAGCCGGTCACCTACGAAGGCCGCTTCTACCGCTTCCGCGATGTCGACGCCCAGCCCAAGCCACTGCAGGAGCGCCTGCCCATCATCATCGCCTCCAACCCTGCCGAAGACGCCGACCCACGCATCGTCGAGATCGCGCTGCGCCGCGTGGCGCGCTATGGCGACGGCTGGCAGAGCGATGGCACCCCCGTGGATGTGTTCCGCCGGCGCTGGCAGCACGTCCGCGCCTACGCCGAAGAGTACGGCCGCCTGGCGGCCATGCAGGATTCCAGCCTGCACCTGATGGTCAACATCAACGAGGACGCCGCCCTAGCCCACCGGGAGTCAGTCGAATTCCTGGAGCACTACTACGGCGCCGGCGGAGTAAGCGACGAGAAGCTGAAGGATTGGCTGGCCTATGGTTCCCCGCAAGCCGTGATCGACAAAATCGCCACCTTCGTCGACGCCGGCTGCCTCACACCGATCCTGCGCTTCACCTGCGATGACCAGATCGGCCAGCTGGAGCGCTGCATGGCCGAAGTCCTGCCTGCCTTCGCCAGCCTCCGCACGCGCAAACCGGGGGTATTCTAAACCGCCAGCGAGGCCTCCAGCCGGCGGGACGCTTGGGCCAGCGGGAAGCACAGGATGAAGTACACGATCAGCACCGCTGCCAGGATAGGAATGGCCTCCGAGTTGCCAGTGTCGACCGTGAGCCGCTCGATCGATCGGCGGGCGGCCTGCAGCAGCTCGAAAGCACCGATCACCGCCGCCAGCGAGGTGGACTGGATGAGGTTCGCGAGCAGGCTCACCAACGGCGGCAGCATACGCCGCACCGACTGCGGCAGGATGACGTACGTCATCGTCTGCGCCCAGTTGAAGCCCATCGCGGCCGACGCCTGAAACTGCCCGCCGGGGATCGACTGTACCGCCCCGCGGACGATCTCCGCCACGTTGGCGCTGGCCCACAGCGACAGCCCGATGCAGGCGGCGGCGAAGGCGCTCAGCCGCAGGTTGATGGCGGGCAGCGTGAAGAACACGAAGAACAGCGTGATGATGATCGGCAGCCCTCGCCAAACCTCCACGTAGATGCGCGACGGCACCCGCACGATGGCTACCGGCAGCGTCAGCAGCGAGCCGAGGAGCACGCCCACGACGACGCCCGCGGCCACCGTGATCACCGAGATGATCAGCGTGAACTCCAGCCCCTGCGCGGAATAGGCGATGACCGGCGGCGCCCAGCTCGGCATCAACGTGTGCCCGGCAGGGCCAGCCTGCGCTCCAGCACGCCCATTCCGGCGCCCAGCAGCCAGGCAATGCCCAGGTACATGATGCCGATGACCAGGAACATTTCGAACACGCGGAAGCTCAGCGACACGATGTTCACCGCCGTATCGGTCAGCTCCTGGAAGCTGATGGCCACCATGTACGACGAGTTCTTGAGGATCGAGATGCAGATGTTGGTCAGCGACGGCAGCGCGATGCGCAGCCCGATAGGCAGCACCACCGCGCTCAAGGTCAGCGCCCGGCCCATTCCCAAAGCCCGAGCAGCCTCGCGGTAGCCTCGTGCAACAGCCTCGAAGCCGGCCCGGAAGTTCTCAGCCTGGTAGGCGCCGCCCCACAGCACCAGCGCCAGCCAGGCTACGGTGAAGGCCTCGAATTTGAGTCCCACCTCCGGCAGGGCGAAGTACAGGAAGAAGATTTGGACCAGCAGCGGCGTGTTCCGGAACAGCTCCACGTAGGCCTTTACCAGCCCGTCCAGCAGCGGCAACCGCTCCGATCGGCAGGCCGCCGCCAGAATGCCAATCGCCAGCGCCCCAGCAATGCCAATGGCGCTGACGATCAGCGTGAACTTCAGCCCAACCGCCAGCTCCGGAAGCTTCTCGAGAATGAATCCCGGCTGGAACTGATAGTTCAAGCCTCGAATGTCACCCTGAGCGTCGAGCGAAGGGTCTCCTGGTGGACGCGGAGATGCTTCGCTCTACGCTCAGCATGACGAGAAGGGCGCACCTAGCAATTGAACTGATCGCTGGTCGGGTAGCTCAGGTTCTGGTTGGGCCGCGGCACCGCCTTCTCGAACTTCGAGAGCGCGTCCTTGTCGGCGACCCACTTCTGCAGTTCCTTGAAGAGCAGGTCTTCCGACTGCATCTGCTTGATGGCGGCGTTCACCCAATCGGTGGTCGGCTTGTCGTTGAGCCGAATACCCATGCCGTACGGCCCCGGCACGATGCCGTTGCCGACCATCTTGAGGTTCGCGTTCTTGGCTGCCAGGTCCACCAGAAGCGTGTCGTCCTGGACGAACGCATCCGCCCGGCCCTGGGTCAGCAAGGCCAGCCCTTCGCTGGTCTGCTCGAACTGCTGCAGGTTGACGTTCGGCGCGCACTTCTGGAACCACTGCACGTAGATCGATCCCTTGGGAGCGGCCACGCTCTTGAGCTGCTTCTCGTCCGTGACGGTCGAGCTCTTGGGCACCAGCATCCGGCCCGATGCCGCGAAGTACGGATCGGAGAAGTTGATGGTCTTGGCCCGCTCTGCCGTGTAGGTCACCGTGGCCACGATCATGTCGATGCGGTTGGTCGTCAGGAACGGGATACGGTTGGCGGCTACGACGCATTCCGGCTGGATAGCGCTATCGTTGCCAAAGCCGAAGATCGCCATCTGCTTGACGAGGTCGATCTCGAAGCCGGCGTTCTTGCCTGACTGATCGATGAACCCGAACGGCGGGAAGTCGCACTTGACGCCCACTACCAGCTTGCCGCGCTGCTGGATGGCTGGCGGCAGCGGGGTAGACAGCTTGGCCGTCGAGAACGCCACGGAGGCCACCGGCGTTGGCGCGCCTGAAGCCGGAGCCGACGCGGACGCGGGCGTTTCCGGAATTGCCGACGCCGCGGCGCTGCCGCTGGCGGCCGGTTTGGCTGACGCCGCGGCTGAGCCAGATGCCGCCGGCTTCGCGCTAGCCGCCGCGCTGGCGCTGGCCGGCGCTGCGCTCGGTTTGGCTGCCGCCGAGCTGGCGGCCGGGCTTGGGCTGGCCGCGCCTCCGCCGCCGCAGGCGGCCAGCAGCACCGCCGCCGCGCCGAACATCAAAGCTCTCTTGAACATCGTTCTTTTCTCCTCTACTAGCGCTTATCTCAGGACCCGCCGCAGAAACTGCCGCGTTCGCTCTTGTTGTGGATTATCCAGCACGTCACTTGGTCGCCCCTCTTCGGCGATAACACCATCGGCGATAAACACCAGCCGGTCCCCCACTTCACGGGCAAAACCCATCTCATGCGTGACCACGAGCATGGTCATGCCCGACTTCGCCAGGTCGCGCATCACGTCCAGCACCTCCGACACCAGCTCCGGGTCCAAGGCCGAGGTGACCTCGTCGAACAGCATCACATGCGGCTTCATCATCAGCGCCCGCGCGATGGCTACCCGCTGCTGCTGCCCGCCCGACAGTTGGTGCGGGAAGCTGGCCGCCTTGTCGGCCAGGCCTACGCGGGCCAACAGCTCCTTGGCCTGGGCCTCCGCCTCGCCGCGGCTCAGCCGCAACAGCTTGCGCGGGGCCAGCGTCAGGTTGTCCATGGCCGTGAGGTGGGGGAACAGGTTGAACTGCTGGAAGACCATGCCAATGCGCCGCCGCACCTGGTTCAGGTCGACCCCATGGCGGGTAATGTCCTCACCCTCCAACAGCACCTGGCCCCCATCGACCTTCTCGAGCAGGTTTACGCAGCGCAGCAGCGTGCTCTTGCCGGCGCCGCTGGGCCCGATGATCACCAGCACCTGGGCGGGTTCCACGCGTAGGTCCACGCCGTTCAGCACCTCCAGCTTGCCGAAACGCTTGTGCACCTCGCGCATCTCGACCATGGGCGTACCAGCGGACATCAGCCGCTTATCATAGGCCGCATGGCTGCTCCAGCACAAACCGGCGCCACGTCCATCACCGGCCTCGAGCACTGGACGGACAAGCCGCCCGGCGTCAGGTTGTTCCTGTGGGAGAAGTTCCAGGGCTCGCCCGAGGACAAGCCGCTGGCTTTCTTCGTGCACGGCTCGTCCATGGCCTCCACGCCAACTTTTGATCTGCGGATCCCCGGCAAGCCTTCGCCGATGGACTACTTCGCCAGCCTGGGCTATGACTGCTGGTGCGTGGACATGGAGGGTTACGGCCGCTCCAGCAAGCACCGCGACATCAACTGCGACATCGCCACCGGCGCCGACGACCTGGAGGCAGCTACCGCCTACATCCAGCGCCAGCGTGGTCCGCGGCCACTGGCGATGTACGGCATCTCCTCAGGTGCGCTGCGCGCCGCCTTGTTCGCTCAGAGGCATCCCGATCGGGTCAAGCGGCTCGCGCTGGACGCGTTCGTCTGGACCGGTGAAGGCAGCCCCACGCTGGAGGAGCGGCGCAAGAAGCTGCCGCAGTGGCAGGCGTCCAACCGGCGGCCGATCGACCGCGACTTCGTCCGCAGCATCTTCAGCCGCGATGGCCATCCCGACACCGCCGACCAGAACACGGTGGAGGCGTTCGCCGACGCCATCCTGGCCCTTGACGACTCCATCCCCAATGGCACCTACGTCGATATGTGCGCCAACCTGCCGCTCGTCGACCCGGCCCAGCTCACCGTTCCGACGCTGATGATGCGCGGCCAGTGGGACGGCATCGCCGGTTTCCAGGACCTGCTGGCTTTTTTCGAGCACCTGCCCAACCCGGACAAACAATTGACCGTCATGCCCGGCATTTCCCACTCCAGCCTGCACCAGAAGAACTGGGCCATGGTCTACCACATCATTGCCAGCTGGTTCAGCCAGCCGGACCCGGCCTACGCTTCCTCTCCCCGTGGGAGAGGGCTGGGGTGAGGTGAGGATCTAGGGCTTGCCTGGGTCCTTCACCTCGCCCAGATCGGCCAGGTAGGCGTTGGCCATCTCGCCGTTAACCTCTTTGACCTCGAAAAGATAGATGTGCTCCACCACGTTGTTGGTATCCGGGTCGAACGAGAATGGCCCGCGCGGGCTGTTGAACTTAACGCCCTGGATGACCTCCGCCAGCTTGTCCTTGTCTGACACGTCGCCCTGCGTCTTGTTCAGCGCCTCCACGATGACGTGGCCGGTGTCGTACGCCTGGAGCGCATACACCGACGGCGGCTTGTTGTATTTGGCCCGGTAGTCGGCCACGAACTTCTTGTTCTCGGGGTTGTCCAGCGTCCAGCCATAATGGATGCTGCTCTTAATCCCCAGCGCATCCTTGCCCTCGGATGGCAGCACGTCGTCGGCTGTCGGGAAGCCCGGCGTCAGCAGCGGGAACTGCTTGATCAAACCAAACTGGGCGTACTGCTTGACGAACTTGAGCGCGTCCGCGCCGGCGAAGAAGGCGAAGATGCCCTTCGGGTTGGCCGACTTGACATCGGTCAGATAGGGACTGTAGTCGCCGGTCGTGCCGAGCGGCGGGTAGGCCTCCTTCACCACTTTGCCACCGGCGGCCGTAAAGCTCTCCTTAAACGCGTCGATGTCCTCGTGGCCGGCTGAGTAGTCCGGCGCCATCACCGCCGCCTCGTGGCCGATGTTGTCGTAGAACCATTTTCCGGCCGGGAAGCAGTTCTGCCAGTTGCTGAACGACGTCCGGAAGAGGTACTTGCTCTTGAGCTTCCGGCTCAGGACGTTGGCGCCCGCGTTGGCAATCAGGAAGATCGTCCGGCTGTCGTTGGCCGGGTCGCGCAGGGCGGCCGCGTCCGGGCTGGCGATGACGCCCGCCAGGAGGTCGACCTTGTCCTGTTCGATCAGCTTGCGGCCTTTCTCCAGGGCGACCTTCCCGTCGGCTGGGCCTTCGTCCTCTTTGAGGACGGTGATCGGCCGGCCGCCGGCGGTGTTGTTCACGCCATCCAGGTACAGCTGCAGGCCGTTGGTCATGTCCGCGCCGATGCTGGCGTAGACGCCGGTGTTCGACACCAGCCAGCCTAGTTTCAGCGGTGTTCCCGCGGCCGGCTTGGCCGCCGCCGATGCCGCGCTCGCAGCGGGCTTGCCGGATGCCGCTGCCGCGCCGGATGCGGCCGGCTTGGCCGAAGCCGATGCCGCCGGCGCGCCCGAGGCTGGCTTGGCCGCGGCAGAGGGCGAGGTCGGGGCGGCGGATGAGGGCGCAGCGGCGCCACCGCCACACGCTTCGAGGATGCCGGTCACTGCCAGCAGGCCCGCCGCGGCCGAGGCGGAGCGCAGCAGCTGGCGCCGGGAAAGACGCGAATTCGAGCTCATTTGCCCGACTATACCAGTTCCCTCTCCCCCGCTGGGAGAGGGCTGGGGAGCGGGCCTATAGCAGGCGTGCCGCGATCCTTGACAAGCCATCC
>DATGVV010000639.1:0-8939 GCA_035299885.1 Chloroflexota bacterium
CGATCGATTGGCGCTGGGTGATAGTGCCGACCTGGAAGCTGTTGGGCTCGGCATCGTCGCGCAGCGGGCTGGTGACGCCATGGACGCGCGATAGCGCATAGACCTGGCCGGGCGGGACGTGGGCGCCGCTGCTGCCGAACACGAGGGCCACCTCATCGACCGAATTGGAGTGGAAGAAGTGGCCGTAATCCACGCCCTGGCCGCCGCGGAAGATGGAGCCGCCCGGCACCATAGCGCCTTCGTGCAGGTATGGAAACAGAGGGATGAGCTCGCTGTTGGCCTGCTCCATGACGCGAAAGATGTTGGCCGCCAGCGGCGGCCGAACAGGGTCGGGAATCCTGTGTTTTGCTTCGGCCATCACATCCTCCCCAGCCGCCGGACGGCGGCTTGCGCATACGTGTGATCGATGATCTTGCTCAAATCGGCCTTCTCCTTCTGGGTGCCATTGGCGATGAAGTAGTCCTGCATCTCCCCCAGGACCTTGTCGTCCAGCTCACCGTTAGGATCGGCGCCGCTCATACCCAGGTTGGCGTAGACCTTGGGATCCGTGACGGCGGTGTACTTAGTGAGGATGTTGATGATCTCGTCGCGCCCGCCCGGATTGACGTTGCCCACAAAGGCCCGGAAGTAGTCGCGCTGACCGCGCAGGAACGCGACCATGAACCGATTAGCCGCTTCGGGGTTGTCTTTGGCGAATTGCGGGCTCATCATGATGACTTCAGTGATGGCGCCGGGATAGGCCTGCCCCATCGACACCACCGTCTTAGCCAGTCCACGCGAGGCGGCGATGCTGACGAACGGTTCCACCGCCCAGGCGGCATCGATGGCCTTGTTGCCGAAGGCGGTGAGCTGGTCCGGGAAGGGCACGGTGGTGAACTTCACGTCCGACTTGGTGAGCCCGCCCATCTTCAGGATGCGCTCAGTGTAGAGCTGGCTGGTGGTGCCCTCGATGTTGAGAGCGATAGTCATGCCTTTGAGGTCCTTGGGCGTGCTCCGGCCAGCGTCAAACAGGTCCTGTCTGACCACGAGGGCGGCCGAGCCGTCGTTCTGGGTGACCGTGGCGTTAGCGGTGACGATCTTCACGTTGATGTCGCGCTGATTGGCATTGAACAGGGCGGGATCCGGGCCGCCGGTGCCGTATTGCAGCTGGTTCGTGGCCATGAGCTGGATCTGCTCGGCGGCACTCCGGTGCTGCTCGACCTCGGAATCGAGCCCTTCGTTCTTGAGATAGCCCTTTTCCTGGGCGATGTAGATGCCCGCTTCGGGCGCCAGGCCAACAACGCCGATCTTGATCTTGACCGGCGGGCTCAGCGGAGCGGATGCGGCCGGAGCAGAAGAGGGCGCCGCTGCCGAGGACGGGCTGGGCGCGGCAGCGCCGCCACAGCCCGCTAGCAGGAAGGCGACGATGACCCACAATGGAGACTGCTTCAACAAGGCGATCACTCCTCGATTGGGCTGGTCAGCATAGTAACTGAGTGGTGAATTACGTGCAAGTACGCAACCCGGAGCGAACCCGGCAGCGCATCCTCCGAGCTGCCCTTGGCGAGTTCGCCGCCAAAGGGTATGCAGGCGCTCGGGTGGACGGCATCGCCGCGCGCGCCAAGGTGAACAAGCGCCTGTTGTACCACTACTTCGGCAACAAGGACCAGCTTTTCCGCGAGGTCATGCGGCACAAAGTGGCGGAGAAGACGGAGACCGTGATTGCAGCGCCCAACGACGCGCTGGATCTGCTGCCCTACTGGTACCGCGTGGTATGCGACGACCCCGAGTGGCTGCGCCTGGTCCAGTGGGAGGCCCTGCAACCGCTCGAGAACCTGGTGGAGGAGGAGAGCCGGCGCCGCGAGTTCGGAGAGGCGCTGGACAAGCTGCGGGTTGGCCAGCGCGAGGGCTCGGTTACGTCTCACCTGGGCGCTGAAGAGCTGCTGCTGGCAATGCTGGCGCTCACGACGTACCCGCAGAGCTTTCCTCAGATGGCGCGCCTCATCACTGGGCTGGCCCACGACAGCGAGGAGTTTCGGGAACGCTGGGCGACGTGCCTACGGTTCCTGGGGCGACTGCTACGGGAGCATGGTTAGACGCGGTGGCAAGCTACCCAGTGGTTGCCTCCGATGTCACGCCACTCCGGGTCCACCTCGGCGCACACCTCGATGGCAATCGGGCAGCGGGTGTGGAAGCGGCAGCCCTGAGGCGGGTTGACCGGCGTGGGGACGTCCCCGGTGAGGATGATCCGCTCGCGCTTGCGCTCGATGCGCGGGTCAGGGATGGGCACGGCCGACAGCAGAGCCTTGGTGTAGGGATGCGCCGGGTTCAGGTACAGCTCATCGCGATCGGCCAGCTCCACGATGCGGCCCAGGTACATCACCGCCACCCGATCGCTGATGTGGCGCACCACGCTCAGGTCGTGGGCGATGAACAGGTACGTCAGCTGGAACTCGTCCTGGAGCTCCTCCAGGAGGTTGATGATTTGCGCCTGGATCGAGACGTCCAGCGCCGATACCGGCTCGTCGGCCACGATGAACGCGGGGTTGACCGCCAGGGCCCGGGCGATGCCGATGCGCTGGCGCTGCCCGCCCGAGAACTCGTGCGGATAGCGGTTGGCGAAGTAGGGGTTGAGGCCGCACACTTTCAGGAGCTCCTGCACGCGCTCGCGCTTTTCCTTGCCCCTGGCCAGCTTGTGGATCTCGATCGGCTCGGCCACGATGCTGCCCACCGTCATGCGCGGGTTGAGCGAGGCGTAGGGGTCCTGGAAGATCATCTGCATACGCCTGCGCATGCGGCGCAGGCGCTCGCCGCCGATCTTGGTCAGGTCCGTGCCCTCGAAGATGACGTCGCCCTCGGTGGGGCGGTAGAGCTGCAGGATGGCTCGGCCCAGGGTTGATTTGCCGCAGCCGCTCTCGCCCACCAGGCCCAGCGTCTCGCCGCGGCGGACCTCGAAGCTCACCCCATCCACCGCCTGGACAGCCCCAACGCGGCGCTGGAAGATGATGCCTTTCGTCAGCGGAAAGTGCATCTTGATGTCGCGCACCTCGAGTAATGTCCCCTCTCCCTCTGGGAGAGGGCTAGGGAGAGGGTTGGCAGCCAAGGTTCCCTCTTCCTAGCCCTTTCCCGCCGTGGCAGGAGAGGGTATGCGAAGCAGCTCGTCGTCAGCCAGGTCCACGTGGCACGCTACCGTGTGGCCGGGGCGCACCTCGCGCAGCTCGGGCCGCTCGACCAGCGAGCGCTCGATGTGGTACACGCAGCGCGGCGCGAAGGGGCAGCCCGGCGGTGGCGCGATCAGGTCCGGCGGCAGTCCTTCGATCGGCACCAGCTTCTCCTTGCGGGACTCGTCCAGCCGCGGAATGGAGCGCAGCAGGCCCAACGTGTAGGGGTGCTTCGGATGGTCGAACAGCTCCTCCGTCGGCGCCGACTCCACGATGTGCCCGGCGTACATGACGTTGATCCGGTCGCACAACCCCGCCACAACGCCAAGGTTGTGGCTGATGAACATGACCGCGGTGCCGAAGTCGGCCGTGAGCTTCTTGATAAGGTCGATGATCTGGGCCTGGATCGTGACGTCCAGCGCCGTGGTCGGCTCATCCGCGATCAGCAGCTCAGGATTGCATGACAGGGCCATGGCGACCATCACCCGCTGGCGCATGCCGCCCGAAAACTGGTGCGGGTAGTCGTCGATGCGGGCTCGGGCGGCGGGGATGCCGACAATCTCCAGCAGCTCGATGGCGCGCTCCCTGGCCGCTCGCCGGCTCATGCCCAGGTGCAGCTCCAGCGCTTCGGTGACCTGGCGCGAGATGGTCAGCACCGGGTTGAGCGAAGTCATCGGGTCCTGGAAGATCATCGCGATCCGGCGGCCGCGGACGCGGCGCATCTGCTCGTCGCTCAGCCTCAGCACGTCCTGACCGCCAAACAGCACCTGCCCGCTCACGATCCGGCCCGGCGGCTCGGGGATGAGCCGCATGATCGATAGCGCCGTCACGCTCTTGCCGCAGCCGGACTCGCCCACCACACCGAGCGTCTCACCTTTGCCGATATCGAAAGAGACGCCGTCCACCGCCTTGACGGTGCCGTCCTGGGTGCGGAACTCGGTCCTGAGATCCCGCACCGAGAGCAGCGTGTCCACTGGGCGCAGATCGTAGCCTTAAGCCGATGTATTTATTTATCTCAATTGCAATAATCGAAATCTTGTATTTGACTACATGGAAACTCGCTGGTAGGCTGGGCTCCAGTTACGGCGGCGCGCCAGTCTCGCGCCACAGCAACCAGGAGGACGCTATGCGACAGACCTTAGATTCGGGCACCCTCGAACAGGCCGAACCCACATCCGGCCAGCGCCGAGCCGAGTTCGTCCGGCCTCCGCGGCCGTGGGAGCCGGAGGCCGAGTGCACCTGCTTTGACGGCATTTGCCTGCGGGACCACGAGAATGAGTAAGCGGGCGATGAACGGCGAAACCCTTGCCCCAACGCCCCTGCTGCCGGACGGCTATGTCGTGCCGGCGTCGCGCTGGCAGCATCCCAGCGCACGCATGCGGCAGCTGCTCGAGAGCGAGCCCTTTCTGTTCGGGCCGGGCGTGTACGACTGTGTCGCGGCGCAGCAGGTGATGTACCACGGCTTCAAGGCCGTCTACTACAGCGGCTACTCATTCGCCATGGGCCACCTGGGCACGACCGATATGGATATCTACTCCAGCGTGGAGATCGCCGATGGCGCCCGCCGCTGCGTCAGCGCGCTGCGCAAGTTCCAGCTCACTATGGCGGTTGGCGACCCGGAGAAGAACGTGGCCTCCAAGCACCTGGACATCCCGCCAGTAGTCGTCGATATGGACGGTGGCTACGGCAACATCTTCAACGTGCAGCGCACCACCGAGCTGTACGTCACAGCCGGCGTGGCGGGCGCGCACATCGAGGACCAGGTGCTGCCCAAGCGCTGCGGGCACATCGGCGGCAAGGCGCTGGTGCCCGTGAGCGAGATGCTGGGCAAGCTGCGTATGGCTCGCAACGTGGCCGACGACCTAGGCAACCGCGAGTTCATGATCATCGCCCGCACGGATGGTGTGAGCGCGATGGACGCGCCCGAGCCGGCCCGCGGACTCGACCTGGCCATCGATCGGGCGCTGCGTTACCTGGACAGCGGCCTGCCGGACATGGTGTGGTGCGAGTTCCCCACCGCCGACCGGCGGCCGGTCGAGCGCTTCAGCGAGGAGGTGCGTAAGCGCTTTCCCGAGGCCTGCTTCGCCTTCAACTGGTCATCGTCTTTCAAGTGGCTGAACGAGCCCGATCCGATCAGCTTCCGCGAGCTGGCGGAGCTGGGCTACCGCTTCATCTTCATCACCCTCGGCGCGCAGCACGCGCACGGGCACGGGCTGAGCGTACTCCTGCAAGGGCTGGCCGAGAAGCAGGAGCGCGGCTACATCGAGCTGCAGCGGAAGGAGTGGGCGGCAGGCGGCGACTTCCCCACCAAGAGCCATCACTTTTTCTCCGGCGTGCCCTACCATCACCTGATAGGCCAGGCGTATAACGCGGCCCGTCTGGGAGCCGAATTCGTGGAGGAGTTGCCCGAAGCCGCGGTGGTGTAAGCGAGAGGAGCGAGCACATGGCTATAGCCGACGCTATTGAGGTCAAGGGGCCGAAGGTGGAGGGCTCGGAGCAGATCCTCACGCCGGCTGCGCTCGGCTTTCTGGCCGAGCTGCAGCGCGAGTTCAACCCTCGCCGCGAGGAGCTGCTGGCTCAGCGGGCCGAGCGGCAGAAGCGCATCTCAGCCGGCGAGCTGCCGGATTTCCTGCCCGGGACGCGGCAGGTCCGCGAGGACGCGAGCTGGCGCGTGCGGCCGCTGCCCAAGGACCTGGCCGATCGCAAAGTCGAGATCACGGGCCCCACAGACCGCAAGATGGTGATCAACGCCCTGAACTCCGGCGCGTCGACGTACATGGCTGACTTCGAGGACGCCAACACGCCGACCTGGGCGAACCTCATCGAAGGCCATGCCAACCTGATCGACGCCATCGAGCGGCGCATCGAGCTGGTCATGCCCGAGAAGACGTACCGCCTCAACAGCGGCCGCCTGGCCACACTGCTGGTGCGTCCGCGCGGCTGGCACCTGCCGGAGAAGCACGTGTTGGTGGACGGCCGGCCGATGTCCGGCAGTCTGTTCGACTTCGGTCTGTACGTCTTCCACAACGGCCGCCGCACGCTGGACAAGGGCACCGGCCCCTACTTCTACCTTCCCAAGCTCGAGAGCCATCTCGAAGCGCGGCTCTGGAACGACGTGTTCAGTTTCGCCGAGCAGCGTCTGGGACTGCCGCACGGCAGCATCAAGGCGACGGTGCTGATCGAGACCATCCTGGCGGCCTTCGAGATGGAGGAGATCCTGTACGAGCTGCGCGACCACAGCTCTGGGCTGAACGCCGGCCGCTGGGATTACATCTTCAGCATCATCAAGAAGTTTCGCGACAAGCCGGATTTCGTGCTGCCGGACCGCGCCCAGGTGACCATGACGGTGCCGTTCATGCGGCCGTATTGCGAGCTGCTGGTCAAGACCTGCCACCGGCGCGGTGCGCACGCGGTAGGCGGCATGGCCGCCTTCATCCCGAGCAGGCGGGATCCGCAGGTCAACGAGGTGGCCCTGGCGAAAGTCCGCGAGGACAAAGAGCGCGAAGCCACCGATGGCTTCGACGGCACCTGGGTGGCCCACCCTGACCTGGTGCCGGTGGCCATGGAGGTGTTCGACCGCCATTTGGGCGACCGCGAGAACCAACTCGATCGCCAGCGCGAAGACGTGCATGTCTCGGCTACGCAGCTGCTTGACGTCCGTGTGCCGGGCAGCTCGATCACCGAAGCCGGCCTGCGCAGCAACGTGAGCGTCGGTATCCAGTACGTCGAGAGCTGGCTGCGCGGCACCGGCGCCGCGGCCATCTACAACCTGATGGAGGACGCGGCCACTGCCGAGATCAGCCGCTCACAGGTGTGGCAGTGGGTGCGGCACGGCGCCCAGTTGGCGGAAGGGCCGCGCGTCACCCGTGACCTCGTGCAAGAGACTGCTCAGGAAGAGCTTGCCCGCTTGCGCAGCCAGATTGGCGACCAAGCGTGGGGTGGCCGGCGGTTCGAGGAGGCGCGCGATCTGTTCGAGCAGGTGGCGCTAAGCGACGACTATGTCGAATTCCTGACGCTGCCGGGCTACGACCTGCTCGATTAAGCGATCGCCAGCGGCTCGCGAATATGCACGAAGGGGATGGTGAACGGGCCCTGGGGCAAAACGCCGACCGTGGCATTGGGCCCCATCTCCTCCAGCAACTCGTTCACGCGGTCCTCCACGCTGCTGATGGGTGTCAGCATGGCATCCCGGATCTGCTGATCGGACAGGAAGCCGGCCTTGAGGTAGACGCGCGCCCTCTTCAGGATCAGCGCTAGGATCTGCGCTTCCCACTGGTCGTGCATGGCAAAGCCGGGCTCGTTCAGCGTGGCCAGCAGCGCGTCCGGCGAGCTGGCCTGCTTCAGCAGCTTCTTGAAGTTGCCATGTTCGGGAATGCCGTCAGAGCATTCTGATGCAACCACGATCGCCCCGCCGGGTCTGACGATCTGGGCCGCCGCGGACATGCCCTTCACGGTCTGGTACAGGTTCAGATCCAGCGGGTAGCCGGCGTTGGTGGTAACCACCACGTCGAACGGCTGCGACACGCTGCGCATGGCGGTCTTGCGGGCGAACTGCACGCCGATGTGGTGCGACTCCCAGAGCTCGCCGGCAAAGGCGTTGGTGACCTGGTGCTTCTTGTTGATGGTCACGTTCAAGTTGAAGGCCACGTCGACAAAACGCGCGGCCTGGCAGATCTTCTCCCACAGGGGGTTGCCGTCGGTCACGCCCCAGATCGCCTGGGGGTCCCCGATCAGCCGGGCCGAGTGAAGGCTCAGGATCGTGTCCAGCCCCGCGCAACCTGGTGCCACCATTTTGGGACCGCCGCTGAAGCCGGCGAAGAAGTGTGGCTCGATGAAGCCAGTCAGCACGACCTTGCTGGCTTTCAGCAGCTCGCTGTTAATCCACACCTCGGTCCCGTCATCCAGCCGGCCGACCATGGTCTGCGTGGACTTGTCGGTTGAGTCGTGATTGACGATGCGGTAGCCACGCACGATGTCCGGGCCCAGCATCTGGGCCAGCTCCTCGCGAGTGTTGCCGCGGTGCGTGCCCGTGGCGCAGATGAGGACGATTTGCTTGCGAGGCACGTGCTGCAGCTGCTCGAGGACGATAGGCAGGACGAGCGAGTTCGGCATCGGCCGCGTGATGTCGCAGAAGACCACCGCCACCCTGTCGTCCGCTGAGATCACATCGCGCAGCGGCGGTGAGCCGATCGGGTGCCGCAGCGCGTGCACGATCGAGGCCGCCTCGTCGGGGATGCTGGGCATGAACAGCGGCTCGATGACAGAAGTGCGGTTGTCCGGCATGTTCACGGTCATGCCGGCGCGGCCGTAGGCGAGCTTGACTTTCATGCTGTGGGCCGAAGTATAAGTTCAAAAAATGGGGAAGAGGCCCAGCGGCGATGGGGGGAGTCGCCGCTGGGCCCCGTGTTGATCCCGATATCCACGCTACGCCTGCGCGGGCACGCATTCAAGCGATCTTGATCACATTTTTTCCGCTCCAAGGAGCGTGCGGCGGAGCAGATCCAAAGCCGCGAGCATGGTCAGGCGCTTCATCTGGACCCGCACCACTGGATAGGAGGCGCTGATGGCCCGCCGCTGGCCTTCGACGTCGATGCCCAGGTGCGCGGTGCCGGGCGGCTTGCCTTCAAGTTCGGAAGGCCCCGCCACACCCGTAACCGATAGGCCCACGGAAGCGGACATCCGCTGGCGGGCCGCGGTGGCCATCTCGAGGGCTGTCTCGCAGCTGACGGCGCCATGCTGCTCGATGACGGCGGCCGGCACGCCGAAGTCGATCTTCGCCTGGTTGCTGTACGTCACCAG
>DATGVV010000640.1:0-2731 GCA_035299885.1 Chloroflexota bacterium
TGCTGCTCGAGTTGGTGCCGGCGGCGCTTCCGGGCGAGGCAGGCACACCAGCTACGCCGCGCCGAGGGTGGCGGCTTTCGCCAGCTCAGCAGCGCTACGCCCGTGGCGCCGCGGCAGTGGTTGTGCTGGGGCTGGTCGCCGTGGGCGTGAGCCGCTGGCCTTCGGCGGCGCCCGGCGGCAGCAGCTCGGTGCCAAAAGCCGTGGAGGTTCAGCTGCCCCCGCTCATTGCCTTGAAGGTGCAAGCGCGCTTTGGCAGCGAGGGCGGCGGCCAGGGACAGCTGCACGATCCGCGCGACGTGGCGGTGGACCCAGCGGGAAACATCTACGTAGCCGATACCGGCAACAAGCGCATCAGCAAGTTCAAGCCGGACGGCAGCCTGGCAGCGGGCTGGTCGGAGTCGGCTAAGGGCGCGCTCGTCGAGCCCTCGTCCGTGGCCGTGGCCCTGGATGGGCTCATTGTGGATGACAGTGAGGCTGCCCAGCTCCACAAGTACGACTTTGACGGCAAGCCAGTGCCAGGCTTCGAGCACGACCTGGCGCTGTCCCACCCGCGCGGCATTGCCGTGGCCCCCAACGGGACCATTTACGTCGGCGATACGGCCAACAATCGCATCCTGAGAGTGGCCTCTGAAGGCGCGCCGCTGGGGGCGTTCGATACCAAAGGTGTGAAGCTGGAGCAGCCTACCGGAGTGGCCGTGGACGAGCAGGGCAGCATCTACTCCATCGAGCCGGCCGCTAGCCGCATCCAGAAGTTCGCGGCTGATGGCACGTTGCAGGCGCACCTCTACCTGCCGCAGGCGGTGACCGTGTACCCGCCGCGAGGCATCTGGATTCCCGGCCGCGGCCTCACGGTGAGCTTGCCGGAGCAGAACGAGCTGCTGACTTACAGCGACACCGGCGTGCCGCAGGCCACATTTGCGCCGGAGGGCCCGGCCGCGCTGCGCCCGTTGGGGCTGGCCCTAGCCCCGGACCGGCGATCCGTATGGGTAGTTTGGGGCGCCACCGCTGGGCTCACCCAGCTGCTGTGGCCGTAGACTGATCCCCGCATGCTGACCCCCGGTCTGCGCGGCGAAGCCCACCTGACGGTCGATTTCATCCACACCGCCGCCGCGTTAGGCGACTTTGGCGTGGTGGTCCTGGGCACCCCCTACATGATCAACCTGATGGAGATCGCCTCGGCCAAGGCGGTCGAGCCGGAGCTCGAGACCGGCCAGACGACCGTGGGCACGCAAGTCGACGTCAGGCACCTGGCGGCTACGCCCATCGAGATGAAGGTCACCGCCACGGCCCGGCTCGTCGAAGTCGACGGCCGCCGCTTGGTGTTCGAGGTCGAAGCCTACGACGAGCGCGAAAAGATCGGCGAGGGCCGCCATGAGCGATTCGTCATGAACCTGGAGCGCTTCCTGGAGCGGACGAGGGCGAAGGCTAAGCCCTAGTCACCCGGGAATATTCGGCCATCTCCTCCTGATGGCGCGCTCTACCGGGTCCTTAATGTACGGTTCTCGCTTCCGCGCTGGCGGTAGTCGGTGCCCAACCATCTGGAAGGCAGCCCAACCCAAAATTCCACACCCGATCACCGCACCGGCAATGCACAGGCCGCTTATTAACGGCGAATAGGTTGGCACTTCGAAAGGGTTCACATCCTAACCCCTTTCGCCAGGCCCTCCCTCGTATCCGCCGCCACCTCCAGGTGGCCGAGCTGCAACGTCTTAATCCACTTCTGCTGGCCAAACGTGAGCGCCACGAAGTAGCCCAGCTCGACCAGCTCGGCGTCGGTGAAATGGTGGTGCAGCTTGGCCCACAGCGCGTCGTCGGCCGCCTCGGCGTCGAACACGATGGCCTCCGTGTAGGCCAGCGCCGTCTTCTCGCGATCGTCGAACTTATCGGAGTTGCGGAAGTCGAGCAGCTCGGAGTAGCTGTCCTCGGTGAGTCCCTGCTGTCCGGCCCGGACAGAACGCTGGACCCCTCAGTATTCGCAGTCGATGGCTTTGGAGACGAATACCCGGCACAGCTCCTTGAGGCGATTCTCGAGGATGCCGTTCTTGAAGGCCGCGTTCCAGGTTTGCGAGAAGGTGCGCAGGATCTCGGGGTGGTTGGCGCGCACTGCCTGGCTTTCCGGCCGAGGAGTCCCGTGCAAGCGCGCGTCCTCGAGATAGGCCTTCAACTCGGGATCGCTGACGGTGGCGGGATCGACGTACGGAATGCGCGGGGGCATGCCTCTATGCTACTGCGTGGATGGCGGCGTACGAGGTCTACTCCGATGGCGCCTGTTCGGGCAATCCCGGGCCAGGCGGCTGGGGAGTCATCGTCATCTGGCCTGATGGTCGCCGGGAGGAGCTGAACGGTTTCGAGCCCCGCACCACCAACAACCGTATGGAGCTGACCGGCGCCCTGCAGGGCCTATCAATCGTGCCGAACGGCGCTGAAGTGACGGTCTATAGCGACTCCCAGTACGTGATCAACGGCGCCTGCAGCTGGCTCGATGCATGGAAACGCCGGGGCTGGAAGACAGCTGCCAAGGCGCCCGTGCTCAACCGCGACCTGTGGGAGTCCCTCGACGCCGAGCGCGATCGGCTGCGCCTCTCCTGGGAGTGGGTCCGCGGCCATAACGGCCACCTCCTCAACGAGCGCGCCGACGCCCTCGCCCGGAAGGCCATCGTAGCCCACGGCGCGCCTCCGCCTAAGAAGTAAGCGCCAAGTCCTCGTCTACCGGGATGTCGAGCCCGAAATG
>DATGVV010000641.1:0-6277 GCA_035299885.1 Chloroflexota bacterium
GGGCAATGAAGACCCCGTGCCGGGCGAAGAGCGCCGGCGTGTTGGCCAGCGTGTAGGCGTGGAATGCTGGCCGGCTAGCGACGAACCACCACGGATCGACGAAGCGATCGGTGCCGTTGGCCCAGGCCGGTGCCGCAATACCACCCTCCGCGGCGAAGAACTCGGCCACGCCAGCCAGGGCCGCGTCGAAGCGCGCGTCGCCCGTCAACGCCGGCTCGTCGACGATAAGCACCATCTGGCCAGCGCGGGACGATCCCCTGAAGTCGTCGGCGAATCCGAACAGCAGCCGCAGAGCCGTCTGGTCATCACCTCGCGCTAGGTCGTCCTTCATCGTCTCCGCCAGCTGGCTGAGCGAGGCCGCTCCTCGGCGCATGCGCGGTCGGGCAACGAGTTCCACCTCGTACTCGCAGGCCCCAAGCAGCCGCTTTAGCGTCGATATGTTCGGCGTCCGGGAGCCCGACTCGTAGGCGGCGATCGCTGGCTGCACGGTATCGCAGCGAAGGGCCAGCTGAAGCTGCGTTAGCCCGGCAGCTTGGCGTGCGCGCCGAATGAGCATAGCGGCCTCCATGGAAACATGAGTATACACAGTTGGATATACTCATAGGCAACGGTCGGGCCGCCCCTCTTCCGCATCACGGACCGGCGGCAAAAGCGGGTCCCGTACCCCCCATGATATGGTCGGCCCGGAAAGGTTTCTTACCGCCGACGACTCCATCGGCGGGCGCTCGCGACGGAGTCGCTGCCGCTGTCACCTTCGCCGCGCGCTGCCGAGCCAAAATCGAGACCTGCGCAGGGCAATCTCCCGGTCGAAGTGATATTTCTATTCCAGAAGGTCGGGAAACGCTATGGATCCAGACCGGACGCCATGGCCCTGGCTGCTCGCAGTTTAGTCTCGCCGCCAGTAGATTCCAGTCCAATCGATCCGCGCGATAGGACACGCAATCTGACGCTTGGCGCGAAAGTCATCGACGGCCTCTCGGCACCCGGCGACGGCACCATAGTCATCCACGATGACATAGCCGCCTGGAGAGAGCTTGGGATACAGGTTTTCTAAGGCAACGATGGTCGATTCGTACATGTCGCCATCCAATCGCAGGACCGCCAGGCGCTCGATCGGCGCTGCCGGAAGCGAGTCCGAGAACCACCCCGGGATGAACTTGACTTGCTCGTCGAGAAGCGCGTACTTTTGGAAGTTCGCCTTGACCTCGTCCAGCGCTGCACGAAGGTAGGGGGACGAATAGTGGGTGTCAGAGCGGTCTTGAGGGAACGCTGCACTCGGCAGCGGCAGTCCGCGAAAGGAATCGGCCAACCAAACGGTGCGGTCGCTGACCCCGTATACCTTGAGCAGGGCTCGCATGAAGATGCAGGCTCCTCCCCGCCACACGCCGGTTTCGATGAGGTCGCCAGGAACATTGTCGGACAGGACCTTTTCGACGCATTCTTGGAGGTTGTTAAGACGCTCTACGCCAATCATCGTCTGACCGAAAACCGGCCAGTCCGCCCCGATGCTCCGCATCGTTGCTGGACTTCGGGTGGCGAGAGTCAAGCCGTGCTTCCGGAGTGTACGCAGGGCCATGTTCCGAACCGCGGTCGTCCAGCCTCGTCCGCGACGCATTTCGATTGGCCGAACCTCGCATCCACGCTGCTCCACGTAAAACCAATCGGTGAGACATTTCTTTAGGAGCTCCAGATACAGCTCAGCTAACTCGGAGTCGGTCTTTGAACATCGTGTCCGGGCCTTAGCCAACGAGCGACCTCACTGCAAGAACCGCGCTGCGGGCTTCTTGTCTGGGTGCGAACAACCGCTGGGCACCGTCGCTAGGCGCAGGTTTCTGTCCACAGATCGCTATGAAATGTGAGTGATTGGGGTCCAAGCGGCCTAGCCTCGGAAAAAGTGGGTGATAACCTGCGCCGGTCGTTTCAAGACACTGAAAGCCCTGCAACCTGAACAAATCCCGCAGCGCCCGCAGCGTGTAGAGCCGTTGATGTTGCATCGGTGGCAGGAGGCCGACTTCACCTGCATGGATGGCGAGCGGATTGCCAATCCCCGATCGCTTGTCGCTGATGTTTGTCAGCGAGAAGGCCTGCCAGCCGAGCAGGAGAGCAAAGATGTTATGCCAGCTGGCGGCGTTCTCGGTAGCTATTACGGCTGTGCCACCGGGTTTGGTGATCCGATACGCCTCTGATAAGAAGCTGTCGGTGTTATGTACGTGCTCGATGACCTGATTGCTCACCACCAGGTCAAAGCGATCGGATGGCAACGGCAGACTGCCGTTGAGGTCCGCGGAGGTCGTGTCGAACCCCTTGGCACGGGCAGCGACGACATATGGTTCATGGATCTCGACGGCTTGGACCCTTGCGCCGGGCGCTAAGCCGGCTATCTGTTCAGTTAGCGCCGAGTTGCCGCATCCGAGATCGCAAATCCAAGGACGAGCAGCCCTTTGCAGAACGGGCCTGCACAGGGCGACGATATTTTGGTTGTTCGTTGAGAGAGCCCGTTCGAACAGTTCGCGGAAGAGCTCTTTCATCGCGTTCCTCCTTGTGACATTGGACGGCTCGTTCGGTACATGGCCACAGTGAGTCCCAGCGTGGCAGAGCTTAAGAAACCGTAGGCGACTGACGACAGGCTGGAGGCAGCCTCCCCCACATTGACGACACCCGCGACCGCCAGTGAGTAGGCAAGATTCGGATGGTACGAAAGCCAGCCGACCTGGTAAATCCGTAACAGAACGAGCGACGAGAGGAATGAGATACTGGCTAGGCCGATTGACAGCCGCAGGGATAATATTTGTCCGGCACTGCCGACCGCCCAACCAGCCCAAAAGGCCCAGGTCAGCTGCCGCGTGGTGAGAAAGATTGCGGCCGATACCAGGAGTGCACAGCCCACGATTCGGGGCGCTTGCTCGTGCCGCAGCCTCGCGGCGAGAGCCGGCAGTCCCGCCCCTAGCCCGTTCGGGGTCAGTCCATGCCACATGGCTCGGATCGTGCCAAGTGTCCAGCGGGCTCGCGTCAAACTGGGGCGAACGGAGCCGCCTGCGGCGGCCGCCGCAGCAAGCAGACTGACAACCGATAGACAACCGCCAATGGCAACGGAGGCGCTGAGCCGCTGGACCGGCCAAGGCGGACCTGCTCCAGCCTCGGCATGTATGGGGGCAGTCACCTCGTACAGCGCAAGATCCGGCCAGCGCCTCACAAGCCGCAAGTCGCCTTGGAAGTGCAGGAACCCATAAGACGTGTCTTGGGGCTGGAGGACAAGGATGTGGCGGACGTTCAACTCCGCAAGCATGTGGCCCAAGTTCGTGGTCGACGGACCTCGGGACAGCAACGTTGGCACCTGGGCCGAAAGCGGGTTGGGTGACCGCAACGTCACTCCGGCGATGGCGGTCGTATCAGGTATCAGGAGTTTGCCGGGGAAGACAAATGGCGCCGGATTTGCGATCGCTTGCTGACCAGAGAAGTCGAACGGTTGATACAGCTCCCAGGGGAGCACCAGCGTGAACGCGGAAGGCTCAGGCTGTGAGGCGAGGTAGGCCGCGGTCCGGTACCAAGAATCCGGGTAGTCGCCTGGGCGGATTGCTCCCCATTGACCCCACAACTCACGGTGGCCGTAGACCAGGACGATCGTCACAGCCAACACTGACGTGACCTGGCGTGGCCACCACTGGCTGGGCCAGCGTCGACCTATCCAGGACGCCATCATGTTGAGGCCGTTGGCTCCGAGGTACGAATAGGCGAGCACCACCAGCGCCAGGGCCTTCTGCGGTTCTCGAAAACCGGCAAATCCAGGAAGGTGCAGAAACAGGAAGTGGAAAGCTCCGGCGGTCGGGCCGAAGCCCGTCCCTAAGGCCACGAATAGTCCAAAGACAAACAACGAACAGTAGAAACCGGCCCGCCACCGCCGACGTGGAACATTGAGCAGTGAGAAAGCACCAACCACGGCCAGTCCGGCGATGGCAAGGAAGAAAAGCCACCACAGAGATGGCTTCCCGACCATCGTCTCGCGCCAGAAGCCGTGCAGTGCCGCGGTGTTAAAGATAAGGCCGAAGTGTGGGTCAGGGCGGGTGGCGAACACCGCCAACTGCGGGTCCGAAATCCCAATTAATGGGTGGCTCAGCGTGGCTGGGAGTAGCCAATATGCCTCGAGGCCGGCAACAAGGGACCCGGCCGCCAGCAGCATCGGCCACGATTGGCGAGCACGGCTGAACCTCCATAAACAGGCCAGAAGCGCGATGATTGGGAGCAGATACAGAAGATGCGCATCAAAGACGCCGAGGGCGGCGGCAAGGAGCGCGAGCGCTATGGCGCGGTGAAATTTCGGCCGTGCCAAAGTGTCCAGAAGCGCCTGCAGGAACATTGGCAGCAGCGCGTACGCCAGGATAAGCGTGCCTTGGCCAGCTGAGAACCGGTCGTAGACCCAGGGATTGACCGCATAGAGGGTGGCCGCGTACAGCCATCCCGCAGAGTGTGCCCTTCGCACGAGCCTTCCAGCACCCCAAGCAGCCATGAAAATCGCCGCCGTGTACGCGAGCTTTTGGCTTGCTGCGCCAAGCCCAATGTGTGCAGCCAGGGCTTTGGCCACCCACCACGGGAGGCCTGAAAGTAGCCGTACCTGGGTGAGACCATCTGCCGACAGCGGCCAGTCTTGGCGCGGCCCGGCAACGTCGTCGAGCAACAGTAAATAGCCCGATGTCCAGTACGGGGCCGTGACGGTGAACGCCAAGATCGCGGCCCAAACACCGCACCACCATGGCTGACTCAGGCGGGCAAGCGCGACTCCCATGGGTCGAGCGCCAAATGTAGAGCGCATCGGGCTGTTAGCTCCGTCCATCGGAGCGCCGGCCGGTCTTGAGGCCTTTGATGCGGGCAGCGATTTCGGCGCGTGTAGAGTCGGCCGTAACGTACAGTAATGACTTTTCGTACGTAGACTTGGCGGCGTCAGTGTCGCCTAGTTGCTCTTGCAGCGCTCCCAGTCCAAGGTAGGCTTGAATATCGTTGGGATTGGCCTGTAACGCCGACTTGTAGGCAGATTGGGCGTCGCTCCATCGTCGTTGCTGTTGGTAGGTGCGCGCGAGAGCTGTAAAGGCCCGGGAATCGCCTGCATCGGTGCGAACTGCCGCCTGGTAGTCTTCGATGGCCTGGCCGAGTTGACCTGTCGCCAGTAACACGTCGCCCCGCGCAGCGTAGAGCTCACTCAGGGCGCTCGTCGGCGCATTCTCAATGGCTGTCGCGTACGAGCCAACGGCGGCGTCAGTAGCTCCACCCGCAAACTGCACCTGTCCCAGTTGGGCCCACAGCTGCCAGCTATTTGGCGTTTGCCGGAGAGCTTCTTCCAGGAATTTGGCCGCGGCGCTCGGATCGTGCGCACCATTCATGCGCTCAGCAAGCATGGAGAGATTGCCCAGAGTGTGTGGTAACCGCTGGCTGGCGCTGCTGTAGGCTTGACGGGCGAGCTGCGTATGGCCGCCCGCCATCTGCGCGTCGCCTAAGGTCAGGTAGCTGACACCATCGTCGTTGCGGCGAACGACCTGCTCGTAGTCGGCAACCGCGGCAGCATGGTCACCGAGGGCGCTGTAACACTGAGCGCGCTGGATGTATGCGTTGACGTAATCCTGGTCGGCGGAGAGCGCGGCTGAGTAGTGCTTGATAGCCTCCGCATATTGCCGGCCGTTCTGGGCTGTTGCGCCTTTCCTGAATTCGTCGCCGGCTGAGGAGTGGCCTGTCAGCCCCGAGCAACTGACAAGAATAGCCGCCAGCGCGCAGATGAATGGGATCAGGCGTTTCACGACAGGTCCCGTGTCCTTGCTCGGTTGGCCTGCAAGGTCCACCACGTCCACACAAGACTTCGGCTTAGCTGCGCGCTACGCCGGCGAATGGGCAGGGCGAAGCACCAGGCAAGCAATGCCAGCCAGAATCCGAGGCTGGCCATCAGGCCCAGGTAGAAGTACGACTGCGGAGTGAAGTACAGGTCCATCGCCATGTCAACTGTGCCGTCCGGGTGGCTTCGGATGAACTGCGCCGGCAGCTGCTTAGCCGTCTTGGCTTCGAGCCACCAGGCGTTTCCGTCTACCACGGCCGTATGGCTTTGGTCGAAAGCGGTGCGCTCGTAGAGTGCCGGGAGCCAATCACGATCCCAATACGTGTCATGGCTCTCGCACTCGACGGTGGCGGCTGGACCGACCGAGGTTACGGGTGAACAGGTCTCGTTAGCTTCCCAAGCGCGGGGATAGAGATGCCATCCAGAATGAAACGTGTCGCGGAAGACCAGGCGTTGTGCATC